>JASFSI010000051.1:0-8531 GCA_050114495.1 Lysobacterales bacterium
ATGGCCCGACCCCAACGCATCTATATCAGCAACTTGAAATCATTTTGCATGGCCCGACCCCAACGCATCTACAGGATAAGGATAAAATAACGGCGCGACACACAAACCCGTACCGCCTCGGGGTGTTAATGCTGATCCGATGAAAACCGAATTACTCAATGCACGGGACCCCGCGCAACTGCGCCGCGCGGGCGAACTGCTGAAAGCCGGTGAACTGGTCGCCATTCCCACCGAAACGGTGTACGGCCTGGCGGCCGATGCCACCAACCCCGAGGCAGTTAGCGCTATTTTCGCCGCCAAGCAGCGACCGCGCGCACACCCCCTGATTGTCCACCTGGCATCGGCAGATCAGCTGCCCCGCTGGGCCCGTTCCGTTCCGGACTGGGTGCACAAGCTGGTGGAACGTTTCTGGCCCGGCCCGCTGACCCTGCTGCTCGACAAACACCCTCAAGTGTCCGGCATCGTGACCGGGGGCTTGTCCACGATCGGGCTGCGCGTTCCCGACCAGCCGGTGGTGCTGGCACTGCTCGAACAGTTCGACCTGGCCGTCGCGGCGCCTTCGGCCAACCCGTACCAGAAACTCAGCCCCACCACGGCGGCCCAGGTGCTGACGGCGCTGGGCGGGAAGATCGCAGCCGTGCTGGATGATGGTCCATGTGCTGTGGGCACCGAATCCACCATCCTGCGCGTTCACCGGGAAACAGCCGAGATCCTGCGCAGCGGACCCATTAGTGCTGACGACCTGGCGCCGTTTCTGCCGTTTCCGATACATACCCCTGCAAGCCACGACCTGGCCGTTTCGGGCAACCGGAAAGTGCATTACCGACCCAACGCGGGCTTGCTCATCCGGTCCGCAGAGGAGCTTCTGCCCCTGTTGGAGAGCCCGCCAGAAGGGGCGGGCTTCCTGGTGTATTCACCCGGACTGGCGCGCTTCGCCGCCGACCGGGTCATCGTGATGCCGCCCGAACATCGGGGCTACCGCAAAGCCCTGTACGCCAGCCTGCACGAACTGGATCAGCAGGTGCGGCAAATCTGGGTGGAAAGCCCGCCGGACGAGCCGGAATGGCTGGATATTCGCGACCGCTTGGGCCGCGCAGCCAGCGATTGAAAATCGAAACGCTGGCCGGCGCCAGTAACCGTTTCCCAAACGGACCCTTATCCCAAGTACAGGGTTAACGGTTCCCATACCCGGCCTTGAACGATTCCTCCATTCCGTCCATGACGGCTGTCCGCTGGTGCATTACTCTTAATCCACCTGAATTTGTTGGCTAGCCTTCCATGATTGATGACCACGCAGAAACTGGCGATATCGAAGCTGCACTCGCCGCTATTGGCCAGGGACTGGATCGTTATTTGACCTTTGAGCACGCCGATGCCTACGTGGCCCGGGACAAGTGGTTGACTCATCTGCAGCAACCGCTACCTGCTGCCGGCGAAGGCCTGCAGGCGGTGATTGATGACTTGAATCGCTGGGTGATTCCCCACGGTTCGCCGGTCCCCCGGCCGGGCTTTACGTCCTACATCACGACCGGCGCCACGACCGCTTCTTTATTGGCCACCGTCGCTGCCAACATCGCTTCGCCGCAGCGCTATCTCATCACGAGTTTCAATTACCTGGAAGAGTTGTCCCTCGAATGGCTTGCCGAGATGCATCACATCGGCCATTTGCAGGGGCTCTACAGCAGTGGCGGCTCAGTGGCCAACCTGGTTGCCCTGGGCGGCGCCCGGCAGTCCGCTTTCGAGGCCAGCGGCCATGATCCGGCGGCCGAGGGCGTCAACAGGGCCTGTGCGATCTATGCCAGCAGCGAGTGCCACCACACCATTCAGCGCTCGGCCGGTGTTTTGGGCCTGGGACGCCGCTGTGTGCGCAGTATTCCCTGCAATGCAGTGGGGCAGATGGAAGTGGAGGCTTTGCAGGCGGCCATAGACCGGGACAGAAAAGAAAAGGTGCTGCCGGTAGCGATCGTCGCCAACGCCGGGACGACCAATACCGGTGCGATTGATCCGATTCGGGCCATGGGCGAGATCGCCCAAAAGGAACGGATCTGGTTTCACGTGGATGGCGCCTATGGTTTGCCGGGCATATTGGATGAACGCCTGCGCCGGCGCTACGCGGGCCTTGAGCTGGCGGATTCGGTGATCACCGACCCGCACAAGTGGTTGGGCGCCTCTGTTGGCATTGCCGCCACTTTCGTTCGTGATCGCACTATTTTAATGCGCGCCTTTACCCAGGAGCCGGCTGATTACCTGGAGGGCTCCATCGATCAGTCGTCAGAGCCTCAGGCCTCTTTTGAACATTCCCTGGACGACTTCGGTATTCCCTACTTTGACTATGGCGTGGAGTTGAGTGCGCCCTGTCGCGGTGTGGTCGTCTGGGCCATGCTCAAGGAGATAGGGGTCGAGGGAATGCGTGAGCGAGTGGTTCGCCATAATGATATGGCGCGGCACATTGCCGAGCGGGCACGCGAGCATGACAACCTGGAGTTACTGCTGGAGCCGGAATTATCCATCTGTTGCTTTCGCTATCATACGGACCGCGTGAGCGACCTGGACCGTTTGAACCAGCGATTGCATCGACGACTGGTGCGGGGCAATGTACATATGCCCAGCACGACCCGGGTGGCAGGCAAGCTGGCAATACGTCCCTGCTTCGTCGGTGCCAGGACGACCATGCGCGAGGCCGATGGGCTGGTGGATGCCGTGTTGGAACTCGGCCGGGAACTGACCGAGGAAATGGCGTCCGATTGATCGCTTTTTTTGTCTCGCCGGCTGCGCTGCGTGCCCGTCATCGACTCGCAATTGTGTGCACGATGAACCGCATGCCAGGTTGAAAAACCGCCCTTCCGGTCATTGCTTCAGAGCACCGGGAACGCCTCAGCCGAAGAGAACGCCGCCATCGAACGGGTACTGTTGAGCGCCAGCCCGCTCGACCCGGCGTTCTCAGCCGGTGTTGAGGTTGTATTTCATGATGCGGCCATGGCGGCCGGAGCGGTCGCGCTCGAGGTCGAAGACGTCCCCGGGCGGGACGGTCATCCCGCCGCGCAGCGCGTCGATTTCCCGGTGGTCCCGCTCGCTGAGCTGAAAACGGAACAGCTCGGCGTAACGGTCCAGGTGTTTCGTGTCGCGCGCGCCGATGATCACGGCCGCCACGCGCGGCTGTTCCAGCACCCAGCGCGAGGCGACGGCGGCAATGCCCACGCCGTGCCGCGCGCCGATCGCGGCCAGGGTCTCGAGCAGCGACTGGAAGAGGGCCCAGCCGCCGATTTCTTCGATGATCAGCCGGTACTTGATTAGCGAGCGGTTCTCCAGCGTCGTCGATTGCGCCAGTGGGTCCGTCACTCCCAGCCAGCGTTCGCTGAGAAAGCCGCCGGCCAGCGTACCGTAACAAAGCAGGTGCATGCCGTGCGCAGCGCACAGATCGGCGAGACTTTTTTCAGGCCGCGTATCGAGCAATGAATACTGCACCTGGGTCGTGGCCAGTGGAATGCCCGCATCGAGAATCTCCCGGGTAGTCTGCGTATTGAAGTTGGTCAGGGACAGGCGGTCGATCTTGCCGGACTGCTGCAGGTCCCGCAGCCAGCCCGCCGCTTCTACGTATGCGGGCAGCTGCGTGTTCCACCAGTGAAACTGCACCATGTCGAGGCGTTCCAGGCCGAGGCGCCGCAGGGAACGGTCGACGATGCGCTGGACGTCCCTGCGCCTGAGCCCCGGCAATGCATCGTCATCCGGAACGCACTTGGTGTGCACCTTGACGGGAACCGGATGAGCATCGGCGCGGTTGCGGGCGAGAAACCTGCCGACCAGAGCCTCCACCCCGGTGTAGATATCGGCGCAGTCGAAGGTGTCGATACCCCGGCGGGCAAAAACCAGCATGTCGCCGACCGGGTCAGCCGAGACGACTTCGCTGTGTCCGGCCGAAAGCTGCCAGCCGCCCTTGATAATGCGCGAGATCCGGTAGCCGCCGCCCAGGTCGAAGCGCTCGATCACTCCGCCCACGGATTGCGCCCGGGCAGCGGTTCCACGGTGGTGTCGGCGCGCCGGACCACCCGCTTGCCGATGCGGCTGATGCGGAACCGGGCGCCGCAGTGCGGATCCGGGCACGCGATGACGTGGTCGGTAGCCATCCAGTCATTCCCGTTCAGCGGACGCTGCTTCGCCGGCAACAGGGGCAGCAGCGCCGCCAGCGCGTACAGGGAAAACGGCTTGTCCGGCTCGAAATGCAGGTTCTCGCCGCGGACCTCGAAGGCGCTGCCCACCTCGTGGCTGCAGACGAAAGGCCGGTCTCCCTCGATGGTCTCGACGCGGAGGTCGTAAATGATAAACTGCGGTTCGTTCATCTCGTTCAAAGCCTGTCTGTGGTGCCTTTGATTATGACCCGTATCCCGTTACCGTTCACCCGGTGCCGTTCGACGGCCGAGCTCGGGCCAGGTCCTTGAAGTCACCCCTCGCACTGTTCCGGGAGCTGGTCGGACCCACCGCCGTCATGGCGGCCGGCACCATGGGCGCGGGCGCCATCGCGTCTTTTCTTCTGGCCGGCGCCTGGTTCCGCTATGACCTGCTCTGGGTGATCGTGCTGATGCTGCCGGTATTTGTCGTTTCCGCCGACAGCGCATCGCGGATCGGCGCCCTGAATCCCGATCGCGGCATGTTCACGCTGGTCCGCGAGCGCATCAGCCCGCTGCTGGCCTGGTTTATCCTGCTCGTCGTCGTGCCCGTGCACTTCCTGGTGACCATGGGCCAGCTCTCGGTAATGGTCTCGGCCTTCAAGGCGCTCATGGCCTGGGCGCCGTCACCGGCGTCCGCGACCGGACCGTCACAGCTGCTGCTGGACATCGGGCTGAGCCTGGGCCTCGCTGCCGCCACGCTGTGGCTGCTGTTTTCACGCGGCTACGCGCGGCTGGAACGGATCATGACGTTCCTGATGGTGCTGATGCTGATGTGCTTTCTCGTCGTCGGGCTGCGTGGACTGGTCGAATGGCGCGCCATTCTCGCGGGCTTCGTACCTTCACTGCCGCCGGACCTGCCGATACCGGGGGCGAACGATGTGCGCGTGGCGACGGGCTCGATCATCGCCATGGTCGGCGCTGCCATTGCGCCGGCGGCGCTGCTCGGTTTGCCCTACCTCTGCGCCGATGCCGGCGGCAGCCGCCGCGAACTGGACCATGCCTTTCGCAAGGCCGTGATCAACCTCGGCGTCATCTTCGGCGCCTACGCCATGCTGGTGTTGGTGGCCGGGGGCTTCGCGCTGTTCCCGCTGGCCAACAGCGCCGGTCTCGCCGACGTGCGCGAGGCCTCCGGCGTGCTGCGCGGCGCGCTGCCGGGATCTTTTGCGGTACTGGGACCGATGGTGTTTACCGTCGGGCTGTTCACCGCGGCGATGACCACGCTGGTCGTCGCCGCCCAGGTAACGGTGTATTTCATCCTCGACATGCTGGGGTCGGACTGGCGTTTTACCGACGGCAACCGGCGCTACCACGTGCTGCTGGCCGTATTCGTATTGGCGGCGGCAGCACTGGCGCCGCTGTGGGATTTCCCGGCGCTGCTCAAGGTCATCCTGCTGATGGGCATCAACGTGGTGGTGATTCCCATCGTCTACGTGATCGTCATCGCGCTGAGCAACAGCCGGGCGGTGATGCGCGGGGTCAGGGCGGAGGCATGGCGCAATGCGATCCTCGCAGTGGGCCTGCTCGCATCCCTGCTGCTGGCCGTGGACAAAACGCCGGGATACGTGCGGCTGCTGTTCGGCTAGGGCCCCAGCTTCGCCTGGCAGCCGTCGGCGCCGGCACTAAAAAAACCGGGGTGGTTGCCCACCCCGGTCATTCGGTCCTGAACAGTGGGCCGTACTTACCTGAAGGTATCCGCCGAGTCGACCATGGTCACCTTCCTCACGTTGAGCGGGTAGACCGCGACCGCCTCGTCCTCGGCCAGCACCTCTTCCGGCAGGCCCGACCGGACCAGCTCGGAGTAGCTCATCGGTGACGGCAGGTTGCCGATCAGGCTGGCCGCCAGCGGCTGGGCCTCGCTCCTGTCGGTGACGATGGTGACGAACATGTTTTTGGTCTGCCAGTGCTTGCGCAGGGCCGCGTTGACCTGCTCCAGCGTCACGTCCGCCAGCAGCTGGTCCAGTTCAGCCAGGTAATTGACCCGGCCAAAGAACTTCGAATCCATCAGCCAGCCGAGCTGTTCACCCGGGCTTTGTGCATAAAGCCGGGTGTAACTGCGCAGGAAGGTCCGGGTGGCTTCAAAGTCTTCTGCGGACATGCCGTTCTCGATCATCAGGTCGAATTCCCGGATCGCCATGCGCAAGGCGAAATGCGCATGCCCAACCGAAACGTCCGACAGTTCCTCGTACTGCGCCCTGAGCTGTGAAGCGATCTGCACCGGGCGGATCCAGATGGACCAGTAGTTCGACGCCCGCGGCACACCTGAGGGCGGCAGCTGGAAGCGCCCGCCGTTGTCGTACCACTCGATGTAGCTGTAGTCGCCGTAGTTCATGGACCGTGTTTCGCGGATTTTCTGGTACAGGCGCGAATAGGACTTGCGGTGCTCGCCCATCCAGGAATTGGCGACCATCAGGGCAGCGAACTCATCATCGGCGCGGGTGATGCCCAGCGGCGCCCCGGTGAAGATGGCCGACCCGAAAGCTCCGTCCTTGGCGATGATTTCGACCTCGATGCCTTCGGGCATGCGGGCTTTTGAAGGCTGCGGCGCCTGGAAATCCGCCTTCGACAGTTTTTTCAGGTCGGACTTGAGCTTGCGCAGCAGGCTGTTTTTGTAATTTCCTGCAATGCCCAGGGACACGTTGTTGCGCGTAAATGCATCCACATAGTGCGCCTTCACGTCTTCCAGAGTGATGCCCTCAACGGAGGCGGAGTTACCCTGCACCATGTGCGCCATGTTGCCGCCGCGGAACAGCAGGTGCTCCAGCGCCATCTTGCTGTAGTCTTCGTCCGAGGATGCGCGGATGACCTGGTCGACGTAATTCTGCTGGTTCTTCTTGACCCGCTCGAAATCCTTCGCATCGAAGCCGGGCTCGAGCAGCACGGCTTTCATCACCGGATAGAAGTCTTCCGCCACGTCGGCCGGCACCTGGAAGGTGAAAGTCGTCACCTGCTTGTCGACCTTGACGCCGTAGGACGCGGCCCAGGGATACAGGGTGTCCTGGATTTCAGAATAGCTCATGCCGCCGGCTCCGCCGTTGGCCATCAGGGCCGCGGTGGTGAAAGTCAGGCCTTCCTTGCCGGCGGGATCGGCGATGGAACCGTTGACGAACCGGACCTTGAACACGACCTTGCTCGAGTTCTCCAGCTTGAGTTCCGTCACCTCCATGGCCGCGGCCTGGAGCGTGAACAAACCGGCGAAAAGGGCGAATATCAGTTTGCTGGCCATTTTCATTTCAGTGCTCCTTTCTCGTCATCCGAGATCGTGGCGATGGTCAGGCGCTCCGCTTGCAGGTATTTCGCGGCAACGGCCTTGATGTCATCCACGGTGACCTTGTCATACAGGGCGTAAAGCCGGTTAACCGATTCCGGATCGCCGGTCAGCCAGATGTAGTAGCTGAGCGACTCGGCAATGTTGGTCGGCGTATCCATCTGCATCGCGAAGCGGTACTTCAGATGGGACCGGGTGCGCTCGAGCTGCTCGGCATCCACGCCTTCTTTCTGGACCTTTTCGATGGCTTTTTCGATTTCGCCCATGACGTAACCCATATCGTTCTTGTCGACCAGGGACGCCTGGATGCTGAACAGGTGGGGGTCGACCGTGTCGAACGCGCCGCCAGACAGGTAGCGGACTTTCTGTTCTTCAAGCACCAGCTTTTTGTACAGCTCGGAAGTATCAGAAAAAACGATGGAGGCCAGAACGTCCAGGGCCGGCATGTCGATGCGCTCGTCACTGAAAGCCGGGCCCTTGTAGCTCATGTTGAGATACGGCGGAATGGTGCCGTTCTGCAGGTGGGTATAACGCGTCTCGGTCTGCTCCGGCTCCACCGGCACTTCGGAGACGTAATCACCGCGCTCCCAGTCGCCGAAGTATTTCTCGGCCAGGGCGTTCACCTTTTCGGGCGTGACATCGCCCACGACGAGCACCGTGTTGTATTCCGGCCGGTAGAAGCGATCGAAGAATTTCATCGAGTACTCGTACTGGTTCGGCATGTCGACGATATCCTCGAAGTAACCCATGGTGGTATGTCCGTAGGTATGCGTTGTGAAAGCCGTTTCGGCCAGCTTTTCACGCAACTGGCTGTAGGGACTTGCGAAGTTCTTGGTGTACTCGCCCTTGACGGCGCCCGCTTCGGTCTTGAAGTCGTGTTCCGAGTACGCCAGGTTCATGAACCGGTCCGATTCCAGCTCGAACATCAGTTCGAGCTCATCGGCGTTACCGGTCATGTGGTAGACCGTGCGGTCCAGCCAGGTATTGGCGTTCGCGGCCGCACCGGTCGACTTCAGCGCCGCGGCGTATTCCGCCTTGGAATATTTTTCCGTGCCGCGGAACATCATGTGCTCAAAGAAATGGGCGAAACCGGTCACGCC
>JASFSI010000052.1:0-8484 GCA_050114495.1 Lysobacterales bacterium
GGGCAACACGGTCGAGACACCGTGGGGCCACTGCGTGCTGCTCGACATGCGGCACCTGGGAGAGAAAAAAATCAACGAGCGCCTGCCGCTGGTGCGGGAACTGGCTTCATCCTATGTCGGGCACGACCCGGTCAAGGAACCGGTGCCGGTGCGTCCGGTAATCCACTTCATGATGGGCGGCATCGACAGCAACATCAACGGCGAGACCCCGATGCCGGGACTGTTCGCAATCGGCGAATGTTCCTGCTCCGGGCTGCACGGCGCGAACCGCCTGGGCTCGAACTCCCTGACCGACCTGCTGGTTTCCGGCAAGCGCTCTGCGGACCGCGCCATGGCCTACGCGAAGGAAACCGGGCGCCGCAGCGAAGATCCGGCCATTGCCGCGCAGGCCGACCGGGTCGTGACCTCCATCCGTGAACTGCTGCAGCAGTCCGGCGGGGACGAATCGATTGCCGCCATTCGGCGTGAACTGAGGGACACCCTCGAAGAAGGCGCCGGCATATACCGGGACGAAGAAGGCACGCTCGCGTCCTGCGAGAAAATCGCGGAACTGCGCCAGCGCTACAAAGGCATCGAGGTCAACGACAAGAGCAACGTGTTCAACACGGACCTGCAGCAGGCGCTGGAACTGCGCAACCTGCTGGATGTCTCCGAAACGGTGACCGAGGCGTCGCTGGAACGGCGCGAATCCCGTGGCGCGCACCAGCGGCTCGACTTCACCGAGCGGGACGATGAGAACTTCCTGAAACACTCCCTCGCCTACCGGCAAGATGACGGTCGTCCGCGCGTCGAATGGCTGGACGTCACGATCACCCGTTCACAGCCCGGCGTACGCGACTATTCGGGAGGAAAAAAAGAATGAGTACCCGCGAACTCGAAATCGAAGTGCTGCGCTACGACCCCGAGCAGGACAGCGAACCGCACTTCCAGTCCTACCGCGTGGAATGCCATGAGGACTGGGCCATCCTGGATGCCCTCAATTCCATCAAGGAAGAACAGGACACCACCCTCGCCTACCGCTGGTCCTGTCACATGATGGTCTGCGGCAGTTGCGGCATGATGGTGAACGGCGAACCGGTGCTGACCTGCAAGACCTTCGTGCGCGACCTTCCGGACAAGGTGCGCATCGAACCTTTGGAGAATTTCCCGATCGAGCGTGACCTGGTGGTGGTTCTCGACGACGTGATGGAAAAATTCCAGCGTGCGATGCCCTACATCGTGCGCAAGGATCCGCCGCCGGAGGACAAGGAGTACATCCAGCCGCGCAGCGCGCTCTACAAGTTCAAGCAATACACGATGTGCGTGAACTGCATGTGCTGCTACGCAGCCTGCCCCCAGTACGCGCTGGATAAAGACTTTATCGGCCCGGCCGTGCTGGCGCTCGCGCACCGCTACAACATCGACTCGCGCGACCAGGGCAAGTCCGAGCGCCTGAACATACTGGCCGACCACGACGGCGTGTGGAACTGTTCCTTCGTCGGCGCCTGCTCCGAGGTTTGCCCGAAAAACGTGGACCCGGCCGCGGCGCTGCAGCAAATGAAGCTGGACGGCGCCAAGGAGTTCTGGCTGCAGAAACTGCCCGGAGGTAAATCATGAGCCGCAAACCCTATGAACGGCCCGTGTCCAAGACCACCTGGTACATGCGCAACAGGCGCTACAGGAAATACATGCTGCGCGAGGTGACCTGCCTGCTGGTCGGCTTCTACAGCTTTTTTACCATCTGTGCCCTGGCCATCCTGGCCGAAGGGTCGCCCGAAGCCTGGGCGTCCTTCCTGGAATCGCAGCAGAACGGTTTCTGGATCGGCTTCCACGCGATCGCCCTGGTCTACTACCTCGTTTACATGACCTTTGACTGGTTCAAACTGGCGCCCAAGGCCATGCCGCTGCAGCTCGGTGAGCAGAAGTTGGCGGACGGCTACATCATTGCCGCCCACTACGCCGCGTGGATCGTGGTCACCGCGATCGTATTCTGGCTTGCGAAGGTATTCTGATATGGCAATCGCAAAAAAATCCGTCGTTTGGGGACTTTTCGCCGTGGGCGGCACGATTGCCGCCTTCCTGTTCCCCGCGCTGATCGCACTGTTCCTCCTGGTCGCCATCGGCCAGGTTCCGGACGGTCTGCAGTACAGCAGTTTCAGCGCTTTCGTCTCGAGCTGGTTCGGAAAAATCACCCTGTTTTTCGTAATTTCACTCGCTTTATGGCATGCTGCACACCGCCTCAGGGTCGTATTTCACGATTTCGGGGTTCGAAAGGACAAATTTGTTGCCATGGTCGTCTACCCAATCGCCGCGCTGGGCACGGTTTTGACGGCCTGGTACGTGTATGCCATATAGGTAGAGATGAACGACGATACAGGCGCGCTGACAGGGTCATTCGAACAGGTGCAACACGGCGGCTCGGCGAACCCGGGACCGCAGCTGGCTCCTGTGCCACCTCCACCACAAATTCCGGATTACCTGCAGGAAACCTACTGGTGGGCTTACCTGCACCCGAAGACGCTCAAATTCTTCGAGCGCGAATGGGTGGTGAACCTGATCCTCTGGGGCAACATGAAGCGGCTGACGCGCGCGGTGCTCGACGACCTCGAGCTCTCGCAGGGCAGCCGCGTGCTCCAGGTCGCGTGCGTCTACGGACAATTCTCGAACCGGCTCGCTCAACACCTGGAAAAAACCGGGTCGCAGCTGGATATCGTCGATGTTGCGCCAATCCAGATTAAAAACGCGCGTGAAAAGCTGGCCGGCAACCGCAACGTGGAACTTCACCACCAGGATTCGACTGCGATGACGTTTCCGCCGGGTAGTTACGACGAAACCGTCGTCTTTTTCCTGCTGCATGAGCAGCCCGAGGAAGCGCGCCGCAAGACCATCGCGGAAGCCGTGCGCGTGACGAGGCCGGGTGGGCGCATCGTGTTCGTGGATTACCACGGACCGCAAAAAAGCAATCCCATGCGCTACGTGATGAAACCGATCCTGGCCTGGCTCGAACCCTTTGCGATGGACCTTTGGCGTGAGGAATTGCCGGCTTTCTTCCCCGCGGAGATCGCGGCGGAACAGATCCAATCCGAGTTTTGTTTCGGCGGGCTTTACCAGAAAGTCACCGTGCAGCTCTAATCACGGGGCACCCGCCCTTTGACGCATCCCAGGAGGCGCCGCAACAATGAGAATACTGGTCGTCGAGGATAACCCCGAGGTCGCACGCCAACTGAAGGACACGATGGAGCGTGAACTGTTCGTCGTCGACGTCGCGCAGGACGGCGAACGCGGCTGGTTCATGGGCGATACGGAATCCTATGACGCCGTGATACTCGACCTGGGCCTGCCGAAGCTCGACGGGCTCACCGTGCTGCAGCGCTGGCGCCAGGGCGGAAACCATGTCCCGGTCCTGATCCTGACCAGCCGGGATACCTGGCGGGAAAAAGTCGCCGGCCTGCGCGCCGGCGCTGACGATTACCTGGCCAAGCCGTTTGAGATGGAGGAACTGCTGGCCCGCATGGAAGCCCTGCTGCGGCGCGCCACCGGGCACTCCAGCCCGATCCTGAAATCGGGCCCGGTCGAGCTGGACTCGTCTTCCGCACGCGTCACGATGAACGGCAACCCGGTCAGCCTGACCGCCCAGGAATACCGCGCGCTGCAGTACATGATGCAAAACGAAGGCAAGGTCGTTTCCAAGGCCGAACTCAGCGAACACATCTACGAGCAGGTCGTCGAGCGGGACTCGAACGTGATCGAAGTGCTGATCAACCACCTGCGCAACAAGTTGAGCCCGGACCTGATCAAGACACGTCGGGGGCTCGGTTACCAGCTTGTCATTCTCGGTGATGACCAGTAAAACCCGGTCACTGACCAACCGCATCGTCCTGCTGTCCGGCATCTGGATCATCATGGCGCTGGTCGGCACCGGCATGGTGCTGATCAAGTTCTACAAGGATCACATCATCAGTCACTACGACGCGCACGTGATGATGCACATGGAAGAAATGGTCGGCGCTGCCAGCCTGACACCGGAAGGCGAATTGAGGCTGGCTTACCCGCCGAGCGATCCGCGCTATCACGTCGAGCAATCCGGCTGGTACTGGGAGATCCGCCATCGCGGACGGGTCCTGGCAAGCTCCCCCTCGCTGGCAGGCGCACGACTCGATGTCTCGGAACTGCAGCAGCCGGAACACGATGAATCGCAGGTCATCGACGGCCCGTACGGCCAGCCGCTGCGCGTCAAGATGATGCAGGTCTCCTCCGGCGTGCCCGGTGAACAGCTGCTGCTGGTCTCGTCGGCCCCGATGGTCGGCGTCAGGGATGACGTAAGCGATGTGGCGGAACACATGGTGGTCGCCTTCGCAGTGCTCGCCATCGGACTGCTGCTTGCCGTCATGCTGCAAATCCGGCTCGCTTTGCGGCCGATCAAGCAGATCAGCGAGGGGATCAGCGACATCCACCAGGGCAAGAAAGACCAGCTCGACGGCCGCTTCCCGCGCGGACTGCAGCCGCTGGTCGATGAGCTGAATCACCTGCTGGACCATAACTCGGTTCTGCTGCGGCGAGCCCGCAACCAGCTCGGTGACCTGGCTCACTCGGTCAAGAACCCGCTGACGGTCATCAACAACGAAGCGCGCAGCATGGGCAACCCGCAGGGTTCATTGATTCTGCAGCAAAGTGCGGATATCGCGTCCAGCATCGAACATCACCTGTCCCGTGCGCGCGCCTTCGGAACCACTAACGTGCTGGGTTCCCGGGCCCGGGTGCGGCCGGTCGCGGAAGACCTCGAATTCGCCATGAAGCGCATCCACCAGAACAAGCAGCTGGAATTCGACCTATCGGGCATCGGCGACTGCACCGTGCGCTGCGAAACACAGGATCTCGAGGAGATGCTGGGCAACCTGATGGACAATGCATGCAAGTGGGCCAGGGCAAAAGTCTACGTGCATTGCCGCTGCGAAAACGGCCGAAGCAAGATTTACGTGGAGGACGACGGCCCCGGCATCCCCGATGACAAGATGGAGCAGGTGCTGCAGCGCGGCCAGCGGCTGGACGATTCAATGGAAGGTCACGGACTGGGCCTGGGCATCGTGCAGGACCTGGTGGAACTGTACCGCGGCCGGCTCAGTCTGGGCAAAAGCGAACACGGCGGCCTGCGGGCCAGCCTGGAACTTCCCGGGAACTAGGATCGTCTTGAACGATGTGTCTTTTTGGTTTAAAAACCCGGACTCATTACTTCCCTGCTGGAAAAATCAAACTGAACAAGCCAAAAACATCGATGATCGAACGAATCCTCATACTTCTGCTGGCATTTCTGCCGCTCTGTAACTCGGCCCTGGCAGAGGAAGCGGAGCCAAATCCCTGGGGTGTCGACGAATGGACCCTCCAGACGTCGCTCTATACCTGGCACTTTGACCCGGAGGACTACCACAACAACGATCAGCACCTGATCGGCGCGGAGGCCTATTTCAACAACGGCTGGCTGGCCGGTATCGCGGTGTTCGAAAATTCCTTCTTCCAGGACTGCCAGTACATCTTCGTGGGCAAGACCTGGCCGATCAGGCAGTCAGATCACTGGTACTTCAAACTGACGGGCGGACTGCTCAACGGTTATGACGAACCTTACGAGAACAAGATTCCACTGAACGGGCTGGGTATCGCGCCGGCCATCATCCCTGCGATCGGATACCGCTACAAAATGTTTTTCACAGAGGCAAACCTCGGCGGTCTGGCGGCCCTGACGGTCACTGCAGGTGTGCGGTTCTGACCGTTGATCGGTACAAAAATCCGCAGAAAAAATCGTCCCAAAAATGGGCTCATTCGCTTCATCGCAAATATTTCAACCGGCAAATATCACAGTTTTATTTCGATTCAGCCACTTGCGGAATTCATGTCAACCCAGTCGTTAGATCCAGCATCTAAATTGCAAAAAATGGGTTTGACAGATCGAATCCAAGACAGGTAATCTGAACGTCCCTTGAGAGAAACCCGCCGGCCCGACGGCCGACCCGCCGGAAGGCAAAAGGCAAGGTTTCTAGCAAAGGACAAAGCGCTCACGTGGTACTGAGTGCGTCGCCCGGACCGGGCTCTGCAAGACCCCCGGTCGTACCAACAAGAGGGCGACTCGAAAGGGAGACGCGATCCCTTGAGATAGACGCCAGGAGGCGAAAGCCTCACAGGGCTCGAAGGCGGGAAGCAGCGCAAGCAGTGGAACGCCGAGCGACTGGAAGCAGCTTCGGCTGGAGAAGGTCAGGACCTGGAAAGAGCTTAGGCAACGGATAGGTCCGTCGGATTGGGAAGGCGCGAGCCGGAAGAATCCGGAGAGGCGGAAAGGCGTAAGCCCGGAAGCCGACGGCAAGACAGGCGCAAGCCGGTCGAACCGGAGAGCCAAAAGACGTCGATAAATAAGGCGGGTGTAGAAGGCCCGCGGACCGGGAGCCGAAGGCAGAGGATCGGAGAACGGACTGAGTTGGAAAGGCCTAGGAAGATCTGCAGTCTTTCGTAAGCGGAGTTCCGATACTTCTACACGAGAGAGGAGGCGCAAGCCTCCTCTCTTTTTTTACGCCCAAAAAACTCCTTCCCGTTCCTCACTGCGACCCGGGCAGTTTCGTAATACAATTGTCCGTCACTTCATGATCACAGTTTGAGATGGAAACCGAAGCCGCAAACCCTATCGCCCCGGAGCCCCCTGTCGTGCGCATGCGCGACCTGGTGTTTCGGCGCAACCGCCGCACGATCCTCGACGGTATCAGCATCGATGTGCATCGCGGCTCCATCGTGGCGTTCATGGGTCCCAGCGGCGTCGGCAAGACGACCATCCTGCAGCTGATCTGCGGCCGGTTGCGACCGGACGAAGGCAGCGTGGAAGTCAATGGTCACCGCATTTCCGAGATGTCCTCGCGGGAATTGCAAAGCTTTCGACGGCATATCGGCGTTCTTCTGCAGGACGGGGCGCTGTTCACTGACCTGACGGTTTTTGAAAACATCGCCACCCCGGTCAGGGAACATTCGAATTTGCCCGAAGCGCTGATCCGCCGACTCGTCATGAGCAAGCTCAACGCCGTCGGTCTCGGCGGCACCGAGGACCTGATGCCCTACGAACTGTCAGGCGGCATGGCGCGGCGCATCGCATTCGCCCGGGCCGTGGTGATGGATCCCTGCCTCATGCTGTATGACGAGCCGATGAACGGGCTCGATCCGATTGCCGTATCCACGATTCGCACCCTGATGCGGGAAACGAACGACGCACTGGACATGACCAGCCTGGTCGTCACCCATGATGTCGGCGAAATGCGAAAACTCGCAGATTACTGCTACATACTCTCCGAGGGAAAAATCGCCGGAGAAGGAACGCCGCAGGAACTGTGCGAAAGTCATGAGCCCAACGTCAATCAGTTCATGAACGGCAAGGTCGACGGCCCGATTCCGTTCGATTACAAGCTGTCGGAAGGGCAATGGAGCCTGCTGGACTGAAATGAATACGTCAACCACTCCATTCCGGAATATCGTCAAGCCCTTTTGGGAAGCCGGCCGCTGCCTGCTTTTCTTCTTCCTGATGCTGACGGGCCTGCGCCTGAACGGGTCGCAATGGCGTTCGGTGCTGCAGCAAATTTACCTGGTGGGTGCGCGATCGCTGGTCATCATCATGATCTGCGGATTTTTTGTCGGCATGGTGCTCTCGCTGCAGGCGGTCAATTCCCTGGAGCAGTTCGGGGCGCAGGACCAGGTCGGCCTGCTGGTCGGCAAATCCATTTTTCGGGAACTCGGGCCGGTACTGACGGCCCTGCTGTTCGCCGGCCGCGCGGGTACGTCCATCACGGCCGAAATCGGGCTGATGAAAGCCACCAAGCAGATCGAGGCCATGCACCTGATGGCTATCGACCCCGTGCACCGTATCGCGCTTCCGCGGTTTGTCGCCGGCGTGGTTTCCGTACCCCTGCTGACCGCGATCTTCAGCGCGATGGCCATCCTCGGCAGCGTGATTTTTTCGATCGGCGTAATGGGGCTGGACACGGGCATATTCTGGAGCAAGCTCCAGACCAGTGTTCATTTCCACCAGGACCTGATGCAGGGCGTTCTGAAGAGCTTCGTGTTCGGCGGAACCGTGAGCCTGATCGCGGTCTATTTCGGTTACGACTCCAAGCCGACCGGCGCGGGCGTGGGTACGGCCACGACGAACACGGTCGTGCTGAGCTCCGTGCTGATCCTGATTTTCGATTTCATCATCACATCGTTCCTGACCTGAGGAAACAGACATGCGCGCCAACTACAAGGTCGAACTTGCATCCGGGGTATTCCTGTTGATCGGCGTAGCCGCCCTGGTGTGGCTGGCAACCGCGGCCACCGATTACGGACAGGACATCGGCGACGACACCTATACGCTTTCCGCCCGCTTCCAGAACGTCGCCGATCTGCGCGCCGGATCACCGGTGAAGATTGGCGGCGTGACCATCGGAAAAGTTGAATCTATTACCCTCGACCCGGTCTCATTCGAGGCGGTAGTCTCGATGA
>JASFSI010000053.1:0-8345 GCA_050114495.1 Lysobacterales bacterium
AGAAGCGCGCAAACTGCTGATGCACCTGAAAGACCGCAGGCCGCACCTCGCGTTCGACCTTCAGCTCGCGGAACTGGACCTCGACTCCGGGCACGACGCGAGCGCCATCGACCGCTTGTCCGGTCTGTACCAGAATTTTCCGGGCAACCACGCGATTTCTGTGCAGTACGCCGAGGCGCTGCTCAAATCCGGCGACGCGGAGCCGGCGGAGACCGCGGCCGGCATCCTGCGGGACCAGCTGCGCGACCATGCCGATGACCCGCGCCTGTACGAACTTTACGCCCGCTCGGCGAATATCGCCGGCAACGAGGTGCGCGCGCTGGAGGCCATCGCCGAATCCTACTACCTGCGTGGCGGCGTGCACGAGGCCGCGATGCAGCTGCAGGAGCTGACCCGGCGGGACGACCTCGATTATTACCAGCGCAGCCGGATCACCGCGCGCATCAAGGAACTGCGGCTGGAACTGGCGGAAATGGGACAGGAAGAAACCGCCCGCTGAAATAATTCTGCAACATCTTTCACTATAATTAAGATTCTGTCCCGGATTCCTGGAAATGCTGTGAGCAAGAATCAGACTCGCGTACTGGTCGTCGATGATGAAGCCGCCATCCGCGAGATGATCCAGTTTGCGCTGGAAAGAGCCGGCATGGAAGTCGACACGGCTGCAGGCGCTCACGAAGCGCTGCTCTCCATCAACGGGCAGCGCCCCGATATCATCCTGATGGACTGGATGATGCCCGGCGTCAGCGGCCTGGAGCTGACACGCCGCCTGCGCAAGGACAGCTACACCGAGGACATCCCGATCATCATGCTGACCGCCAAGGTCACCGAGGACGACAAGGTCGCCGGCCTGGAGGCCGGCACCGATGACTACGTGGTCAAGCCGTTCTCGCCGCGCGAGCTGCTGGCCCGCATCAAGGCGGTCATGCGCCGCAGCAGCCCGACCAACGCCAGCGGACACGTGCATACCGGTGACCTGACCCTGGACACCGTGTCCCGGCGCATCCTGTACAAGGGCGAAGAGATCCGCATGGGGCCGACGGAGTACCGCCTGCTCGAATTTTTCATGAGCCACGAGGGCCGCGCCTACAGCCGCTCGCAGATCCTGGACCACGTCTGGGGCACCAACGCCTATCTCGAGGAACGCACGGTCGACGTGCATATTCGCAGGCTGCGCAAGGCCCTCGGGCCATCCAGGACCAGTCATTACCTGCAGACGGTTCGCGGACACGGTTACCGCTTCCTCGCGGAGCAGTGATGAACCCCGTCAAGCAGCGGGCAAGAAGCGCCCCGCGAACCCGGTCTGAACGCAACTCATGATGCCGCCCCGCAGCTGGAAAATTCACGCGGCCGCCGTCGCGGCGATGATCGCGGCTGCCCTGGTCGTCGGCCTGGTCAGCGGTTTTCCGTTCCAGGTCCTCAGCGCGATGCTTTTCGTCTACATGGGCTGGCTCCTGTTCAATATCTGGCGCCTGCATGACTGGCTGGGCGACTCGCGCTCCGAACCGCCGGACGCCGACGGAATATGGCGGGAAATGTACAGCGCCATCAGCACCCTGGAGCAGAGAAACACGTTCCAGCGACAGCGATTCGAAGCGATGATCAGCGATTTTCGCGGCCTGGCCGAGGCTTTTCCCGACGCGGCGCTGGTCATCGATGGCGCGGACAATATCACCTGGTTCAACAGCTCGGCCCAGAAACTGCTTCACCTGAAGGCGCCCGGAGACCTCGGCCGTCCGCTGATCAACCTGATCCGCGATCCCGACTTCGCGAACTGGCTGGCGGTGCAGCCCGGCGTCAAGAGTCCACTTGAACTGCAATCACCCCGTTCCGACAACCAATGGCTGAACGCCAGCGCCGTCCCGATCCGGGACGGACAACGCCTGATCGTTCTGCGTGATATCACGGAGGTTCATATCGTGGAACAAATCAGAAGGGATTTCGTCGCCAATATTTCCCATGAACTGCGCACGCCGCTGACCGTGCTGCAGGGCTACCTGGAAATGCTGGCGAACCACTCGTCCAGCGAGGTCAGCATGTCCGTGCAAAAAATGCTGGTGCAGACCGCGCACATGCAGTCCATGCTCGACGACCTGCTTGAACTGTCGCGGCTGCAGAGCGACACGCTGGACGAAGAAGAAAAACGGGTCGATCTTCCGGCCATGCTGATGCAGCTCAAGGAGCAAGCCGAAGAAATCAGCCGGGGCAGGCAAGAACTGGAATTCAACGTCGAGCACGATCTCTGGCTCAACGGCGCCGCCGCTGACCTGGAAAGCGCCATCAGCAACCTGATCGGCAACGCCATCAAGTACTCGGAAGACGGCGGCCGGATCATCGTCACCTGGAAGCGGAGCCCGGATGGCCCGCAACTGATCGTGGCCGATGAAGGCATCGGTATTCCCAAGCGCGACATTCCCCGCATTACCGAGCGTTTTTACCGAGTCGGGTCAGACCGCGCAAGGCAGGGCAGCGGCGGCACCGGCCTTGGCCTGGCGATCGTGAAACACGTAATGAACGCGCACCAGGCGACCCTGTCCATCGAGAGCGAACTGGGCGAAGGAAGCGTTTTTACCTGTACGTTTCCCGAGGAACGGGCCCGCTACAAAAAGGACAATCCAGCGTAACAGAATTGTCATAAGCCAAGCCCAGAATGGTTATACTTTAGTCATCAGAACAATTCGACTGGGCTCTTCCGATGCGACTTATCCACAGATTTTTCTTCCTTATGCTCCTGTCTTTTACCGCCAGCGCCACCTTGGCAAAGGCTACCGTGGATGAAGACCTGCCGGATTACCAAAAAGTCAGCGGCATTTCCGGAAACCTGTCCAGTATCGGTTCCGACACGCTCGCCAACCTGATGACCCTC
Organism: Lysobacterales bacterium; assembly: GCA_050114495.1. Classification (GTDB taxonomy): domain Bacteria; phylum Pseudomonadota; class Gammaproteobacteria; order Xanthomonadales; family SZUA-36; genus JABDPF01. The sequence continues at coordinate 2,867 of JASFSI010000053.1, forward strand.
TGGGCCGAGGAATTCAAGCGCAACTACCCCACGGTCAATATCCAGATACAGGCGCCCGGGTCGGCGACGGCGCCGGCGGGGCTGGCGGCGCGCACCGTCAATCTCGGTCCGATGAGCCGCCTGATGAAGGAAACAGAAGTCGGTTCCTTTGAAGAACGCTATGGATATAAACCGACCCTGATCGCCGTGGCCATCGACTCGCTGGCCGTTTTCGTCAACAAGGACAACCCGATCGAGGGCCTCACTTTTGAGCAGGTCGACGCCATTTTTTCCGAGAACCGAGCCTGCGGCGCAACCGAGGCGGTGACGAACTGGGGCCAGCTCGGGCTCGGTGGCGACTGGAGTGACCGCAGCCTGCAGATCTTCGGCCGCAATTCGGTCTCGGGCACTTACGTTTATTTCAAGCAGCACGTGTTGTGCAACGGCGACTTCAATGGCTCGGTCAATGAACAGCCCGGCTCCGCATCCGTGGTGCAGGCCGTGGGTGCTTCGCCCAATGGAATCGGCTACTCCGGCATCGGCTATGCCACTTCATCCGTGCGTGCCCTGCCGCTTTCGCGCGGCGAGGGCAAGCCCTTCGTGGAGCCCTCACCGGAAAACACGCTCAGCGGCAGCTACCCCTTGTCACGGCTGCTGTACATCTACCTCAACAAAGTACCGGGTGAGGCGATCGATCCACTGACGACCGAGTTCCTGAAGATGATCCTCTCCAGGCAGGGGCAGCAAATCGTCGTCAAGGATGGCTACATTCCGCTGCCCGCGGCCGTCGCCAATCGCGAACTCAGAAAAATCGCTCCTCCGCAAGCGCCCGCGAAAAACGGCGAGGACTGATTTGCTGCCGGCAAAGGCCTTCACACCGACCGGTCGCGCTTCGAGGGCGATATGAGTTCGGACAGCAACAAACATAGCTATGCGGCTGTCGACCTCGGCAGCAACAGCTTCCATTTGCTGGTCGCACACTGCGATCACGGGGAACTCAGAACCCAGGACCGTATCAAGGAAATGGTTCGCCTGGGCGGCGGCCTCGATGCGGACGGCAACCTCGACAGAGAGGTACAGGACCGCGCCTTCGCCTGCCTGGCCCGGTTCGGCCAGAGAATCAGGGGTATCCCGCAGGAAAACCTGCGCGCCGTCGGCACGCAGACCCTGCGCCGCATGAAGCAGGCCAACGCCTTCCTGATGATCGCAGAAACCGCGCTCGGCACCAATATCGATATCATCGCCGGGCGCGAAGAAGCCCGGCTGATTTATATCGGCGTCACCCAGGGGGTGCCCGGCCAGGATGAAAACCGCCTGGTCATCGACATCGGCGGCGGCAGCACCGAACTGGTCATCGGCTGCGGGCTGGAACCGCTCGAAACCGAGAGCCTGCAGTACGGCTGCGTATCCCTGACGCGGCGCTTTTTCGGCGACGGCCGGATTTCCCGCGGTCGCTGGGAGAAGGCCGTCAACTCAGCCATGGCGGATTTGCAGGAGCTCAGGCTGCGTTACCAGGCGACCGGCTGGCAGACCGTGATCGGCTCGTCGGGAACCATCAAGGCCGTCGAGGAGATCTGCCGGCGGCTGGGCTGGCGGGAAAAAGACATCAGCGCCGACGCGCTGCACATGCTCCGGGACCGCATCCTGGAGTTCGAGACCATCGATTCCGTGCGCCTTCCCGGTCTCAGCGAACGGCGCCATCCCGTATTGATCGGCGGCATGGCGATGCTGTTCGCCTGCTTCCAGGTGCTCGGCATCAATACGATGACCGTCTCGCCGTATGCGCTTCGCGAAGGCGTTCTTCACGACCTGCTTGGACGCACGGAGCAAAAAGACCCGCGCGACAAGACCGTGGAGGCTTTCATGCAGCGCTACAGCGTCGATGTCGACCAGGTCGAGCGCGTGCGGCGAATCGCCCTGACGGCATATGACAAGATCGCCGACAGTCTCTACGCGCGGCCGGTGCACCGGCGCCTGCTGGACTGGGCGGCGCGACTGCACGAAGCCGGGCTGAGCGTCTCGCACAGCCTGTACCATCGCCATTCGGGCTACCTGGTCGAACATTCCGACATGGCCGGGTTTACCCGCCAGGAGCAGTTGTTCCTGGCCAGCCTGGTGCGCTGCCACCGCCGCGCCATACCCGGCGACTACGGCGATGCCCTGCCCACGCGGCTCCACGAACCGCTGCGCATGACGCTGATGTGCCTGCGCCTGGCCAGCATCCTGTGCCGCGGACGGGACGACGCCAGCCTGCCCGAGTTCCGCCTCAGCGCCAGCGAAAACACCATCCAGGCGGGCTTCTCGCCGGAATGGATGGAAGCACACCCGCTGACGCTGTTCGACCTGAAACAGGAATCGAGGGAGCTCAAAACCCTGGGTTTGCGGCTTCGAGTGATGCCCTCGCCCGGATCATGAATCACGATTCCCCCGCCCCGGGATGGCGGCCGGGCGCATCGCGTCAGGCCATCGAGACCCGCGCCGGCCTGCTGTCGGATATCCGTTCTTTCTTTGCCGCACGCGGCGTGCTTGAAGTGGAAACACCGCTGCTCAGCCGCTATGGAAACACGGACCCGAACATAGAAAGCCTGGCGACGGCGGACCTTCGCCGTTACCTGCGCACCTCTCCCGAGTTCGCGATGAAACGCCTGCTGGCCGCCGGGTTCCGCGATATCTACGAGATGGGCCGGGTCTTTCGGGCCGGCGAGAGCGGGCGTTACCACAACCCGGAATTCACGATGCTGGAGTGGTACCGGACGGGCATGGCCTACCGGGACCTCGCTGAAGAGGTCATCGACCTCGTTCGCGCCTGCGGCCGGGGCGCTTTCGACCGCTGGCCGGTCGAGCGTTGCAGCTACCGGGATCTTTTTCAAAGACAGACCGGCCTGGACCCGTATTTCTGCTCGGAAACCGAACTGGCGGACTGCGCCGCGGAGCGCGGCGTGGCGGCCGGGCCGTTCGAACACGAAGAACTGCTCGACCTGGTCATGGCCGGCGTGATCCAGCCCGCCCTGCCCGGGGAATGTTTCACGATCGTCTTCGACTACCCGCCGGAACAGGCCGCGCTTTCCCGTATCCGCAACGACGATCCGCCGGTGGCCGAGCGTTTCGAGGTCTACCTTGGGCAGCAGGAACTGGCGAACGGCTACCAGGAACTCAGCGATCCGGCCGAGCAGCGCGCGCGTTTCGAGCGCGAGAACCGCAGGCGCGAGGCCCGCGGACAGGAAAAAGTCACTGTCGACGGCGGCCTGCTCGAGGCGCTGGAAGCCGGCATGCCGGAATGCAGCGGCGTGGCGCTGGGCGTGGACCGGCTGCTGATGTCCATCCTGAAAATCGACGACATCGACGCGGTGCTGGCGTTCGGCAACGCCAGGATCTGATGGATACCCCGCGGCGATCGACTGCAGCATCCGCATGCCCGGCCCATGTGCAGCTCCAGGTGAATTTTTGCGAAGAATTGATATCAACTCCGTAAGCGGTCATTGATACCTCTTTTTCGGGGACGCTCAGGCACATCCATGTGTCGCTTCGTGAAAAACATCCTGTTTTTCAGACCCCGTCAAAGAGGTATCAAAGCCCGATTACTCCCGATACCGGGTAAACCAGGCAGAGCCCCGGGCCACATGGGTCTGTTCAGGACATAAAAACTTTCGGTCTGATGAGCGCGCAAATACGATGAGCCGCTTTGCCGACACCCTTTCAGGGATGTATGACGACAGGATGTCGTCATTCAAGCGCTACAGGGATGTACGCCCTGCGCGAGCGTTCCCTGAAAGGGCCTTACAAGAGCGCTGAAGACGCTAGCCCGGCAATCGTATCTCCACGACAAGACCGCCATCGGGTGCATTGCATGCCCGGATTTCACCGCCGTGCCGGCGCACCGCGGTCGCGGCGATGGAGAGGCCCAGGCCGTGTCCGCCGCTGCCCCGGTCGCGGGACTCCTGCACGCGGTAAAAAGGTTCGAAGATTTTTTCCAGTTCTCCGTCGGGCACGCCGGGTCCGTAATCCCGGACCGAGACCAGAACGCCCGAACGTTTTCGAAGCCTCAGTTCCAGCTCGACGCCGCGGTCCGGGTCGGTGTGGCGCAGGGCGTTGCGCAGCAGGTTCTCGATGGCGCGCCACAGCAGTTCGCGGTCACCCCGGAACGGCACTTCCGGCCCCGGTTTCCAGGCGATTCCGGGTTTGCCTTCGGGCACCTCGTAGTTCACTACCGAAACGAGGTCGCTCAGCAGTTCGGCCAGGTCCAGGTCCTCGTCCAGCGCGCGGACGGTCTCCGATGTATCGCGCAGCAGGCTCAGCACGTCGTTGACCAGCGTCTCCAGTCGCTGACTCTCGAGCGCGATGCGGTCGATTTCACCCTGGACCGGCCCGGGGCCCTTGTTGCGCGCGATCTCCAGCGCCACGCTGAGGCGGGCCAGCGGCGAACGCAACTCGTGACTGACGTCCTGCAAAAGCCGCCGGTTGGCCGTTTGCATGGCCTGCAGGCGCGAGGCCATCTCGTCGAAATCAACAGCGAGCTGCCCGATCTCGTCCCGGCGCCGCCCGACGCGCCGCCCGACCCGGGCCGAGAGTTCGCCGTCGGCGATCTGGCGGCTCGCCTGGCGCAGGTGCCCGAGCGGAGTGGAAAGCGAGCGCGCCAGGAAATAGCTGATGATCGCGCTGATCAGCGCCGCGGCGGCCAGGCGCAGGGCCGTGCCTTCCGGTCCGGGCGCCAGGATCGGGCGCGGCGGCGTGCGGTTCACCGTGTAGACGGTAAACGGGTTTCCCCGGTTGTCTTCGATCTGCTCGGAATCGATGCCGGCACCCTGCGCCAGCAGGTTTTCCAGCGCCTGGTCCCGCCCCAGGACCTCTTTGCCGCGCTCGTTGACGATGTAGATGTGTCCGCGCGTCATGCGCGGAATGTTCAGCAGTTCGTCCCGCAGGCCGCGTTCACCTTCGGCGCTCAGGGCCTGGTACGCCCGTTGGCTGATCCGGTAAAGGCCGCGCTCGAAGGAGTCCTGCGGTTGCTCGGCCCACTGGCTGCGGGCCAGCGTGTCGTTGAGCCAGCCGATGGTCGCCGAGAACCCGACGATGCTCAGCCACATCGTCAGGAAGATTTTCCAGAAAATGGAATGCATGCAGCAGGAACCGCGTCAGGCGACCCGGTACTGGTAACCGATGCCCCGAATGGTCTCTATGCGGTTTTCACCGCGCGGATCGGGCCCCAGCTTACGCCGCAGGTTGCTGACGTGCATGTCGACGCTGCGATCGTGCGGCACGGGTTCGCGGCCCAGCGCGGAAATGTACAGGTCCCGCTTGCTGACGACTTCGCCGCCGTGCTGCAGCAGTTCGTGAAGAATGCTGAACTCGGTGCTGGTCAGTTCGACCGGTTCCCCGCCACGAATCAGGGTCCGGTTGCCCTGGTTCAGCTCGAGGTCGTCGCAGACGATCACGCTGGGGTCACTGCCCTGGGGGGTCGGTGAGCGGCGCATGACGGCGCGAATCCGCGCCAGCAGCTCACGGG
>JASFSI010000054.1:0-8337 GCA_050114495.1 Lysobacterales bacterium
CCTGCGGCACCTGCTGCTCAGCGACGACTGGCCGGAAGGGAATTACCCCCTGAGAAAAACGGTCTTCCCGGGATCGGCGTACGTACAACAAGGTAACGTCATCCCGGAATTTGCGCAGCAACAAGATAGCAACGTCATCCCGGAATTTGCGGAGCAACAAGAAAGCAACGTCATCCCGGAATTTGCGGAGCAACAAGAAAGCAACGTCATCCCGGAATTTGCGGAGCAAATATCCGGGACCTCCCGCAAGACCCCGGATCAAGTCCGGGGTGACGGAGCGGGGCGGCATGACGAAACGAGCAAAAAGGGGGGCACGCCATGACCAAGCGAACCATCGTTCCCATCGGCCCCTACCACGCGCTGCAGGAAGAGCCCGAGTTCTTCAAGCTGCACGTCGAGGGTGAGACCGTCGTCGGCATCGATATCGAGCTGGGCTACAACCACCGCGGCATCGAGAAGCTGTCGGAGTCGAAGACCTTCGAGGAAACCGTTTTCCTGGTCGAGCGTATTTGCGGCATCTGCTCCACCTCGCACCCGATCGCCTGCGTGCAGGCGGCCGAGGACGCCGGCGGTGTGCCGGTGCCGGAGCGCGCGCTGTTCATCCGCAGCATGGTGGGTGAACTGGAGCGCATCCACTCGCACCTGCTGTGGCTGGGCCTGGCCGGGCATTTCCTGGGCTTCAACACGCTGTGGATGTGGGCCTGGCGTTTTCGCGAGGACGTGCTCAACGTGCTCGAACTGATCACCGGCAACCGCAACCACTACGGCATGATGAAGCCGGGCGGCGTGCGGCGCGACATCAAGGACACCGACCTGCCGGCCATCCTCGACGTGCTGAAGAGTTTGGACAAGCCGATCAAGATGTTCCGCGACGCGGTCATCGAGGATCCCCTGGTGCACGCGCGCACCAAGGGCGTGGGCGTGCTGACCAGGGAAATGGCCATTGCCTACGGCGCGCTGGGGCCCACCGCGCGCGCTTCCGGATATGACATCGACGTGCGCCGCGACCACCCGCACGCGGCTTACGACAAGGTCGAGTGGGACGTGATCTGCACCGACAGCGGTGACGTTTTCGACAAGGCGGTGGTGCGCATCCTCGAGATGTTCGAGTCGATCCGCATCATCGAACAGTGCGCCGTGCAGTTGAAAACCGTGCGCGGCCCGGTCGATTCCGACCCGAAGATGATCCGTGCCGGCGACGGCATCGGGCATTACGAGGCGCCGCGCGGCGAGGTATTCCACTACGTGCGCTCGGACGGCAGCAACACCCCGGTGCGGCACAAGGTGCGCGCGCCCAGTTTCATGAACGTGCCGACCAATCGCGTCACCGCGGTCGGCGGCACGGTGGCCGACGCCACGATCGTGCTGGCGGCCGTCGACCCCTGCTACTGCTGCACGGAACGCATGGCCGTGGCGGTGGCGAGCCCCGGCGGCGAGCGCCTGTGGGGTGCGCAGGAACTGATCCGCCTGTCGCGCGAAAAAACGTTCCGCCTGATGGAGGAAAGCGGCTGGCGCGGGCCGGCGCCACCCCCGTTGAATTAATTAATTCGGGGCCGGATACGTAACCCGGTTACGTATCCGGCCCCGAATTTGGGAGAAACGAGATGTTGAGTGAATGGCTTGGCCACCCGATGGTTTTGCCGATCATCGTGCCCCTGCTGGCGGGGGTGCTCTGCCTGATCATCCCGCGCGGCGGCGCCGCGCTGCGCAGCGGGCTGGCGGTGCTGGCCGCCCTGGCGACGCTGCTGCTGGCCTGGCCGCTGTTCCGCGGCGGCGAGGCCGTGTTCGAACCGTTTTCGTGGCTGACCCTTCGCGTCGACACCCTGTCCGCGTTCGTGCTGCTGGCCGTTACCGTTTTCGGGTTTCTGATTGCGCTGTACTCGGTGGGGTACATGAAGGGGCGCGACCGGCACGGCCCGTATTTCGCTTACCTGCTGTGGACGCTGGGCGCTTCCTGCGCTGCGGTCCTGGCCAACGACCTGCTGCTGCTGCTGGTGTGCTGGGGCGTGCTGGCCCTGCTGCTGTACCTGATGATCGGCATCGCCGGTCCCAAGGCGGCAGGCGCGGCGCGCAAGACGCTGATGGTGGTCGGCACCGCCGACGCGTTGCTGCTGCTGGGTATCGTCATGTACTGGCAGCTGGCCGGTTCCACCCAGGTGGCGGGGCCGGGCGTGGTTCCCGTGGCGCTGGATTCCGTGGCGGCCCACGGCGCTTTCCTGTGCATCCTGGCCGGTGCGCTGGCCAAGGCCGGAGCGGTGCCGTTCCACAGCTGGGTGCCGGTCTGCGGCGAAAAGGCCGACGCGCCGGTATCAGCCTTCCTGCCGGCCTCGCTGGACAAGCTGCTGGGCATCTACCTGCTGGCGCGCTGCATGCTGGACCTGTTCGAACTGAGCCCGGCGATGTACCTGCTGCTTATGCTGATCGGCGCGGTGACCATTCTGACCATGTCGCTCGGCGCGCTGATACAGCGTGACATGAAGCGGCTTCTGTCCTACACCGCCGTGGCACAGGTGGGTTACATCATCCTGGGCCTGGCGTCCGGCACGCTGATCGGCCTGGCCGGCGGCCTGTTTCACATGCTGAACCACGCGATCTACAAATCCGGCCTGTTCCTGTGCGCCGGCGTGGTCGAAAAAGAGGCCGGCGGCACCCGCCTGGACCGGCTCGGCGGGCTGGCCCGAATGATGCCCGTGACCTTTGGCGTGTGCCTGGTCACGGCACTGGCCGGCGCGGGCATTCCGCCCCTCAACGGTTTTGCATCCAAGTGGATGGTCTACCAGGGCATTATCTCGAGCGCGGGCGAAACGGCGGGCTTTGGCTGGGTAATCTGGCTGGTGGTCGCGATGCTTGGGTCCGCACTGACCCTGGCGGCTTTCGTGAAAATGCTGCACGCGGTGTTCCTGTGCAAGGCCTCGCCTGAAATCCGCGCGCGCGCGGCCGCCCAGGGAATCGGCGACGGCGCCGGGACCATGCGCCTGCCCATGCTGGTGCTGGCGGCGCTCTGCATCGTGTTCGGCGTGGCGGCATTGCAGGTGCCGCTGACCTTGCTGGTGCTGCCCGCCATCGGGGCGGAAACGGAACTGGCTTCCGTGGGTGTGTGGTGGTCCGGGCTGGCCACCGTGCTGATCCTGGCGTCGATCGTGATCGGCCTGCTCGGCTATTTCCTGAGCATGCGGGCCGGCAAACTGCGGCGCATGGGTACGTACATCGGCGGTGAACACATCGACAACGTGTACATCAGCGGCGAAAAACCGGCCCAGGAACGGCACGTGGAAGTCACCGGCGTGGACTTTTACCGGACCATCGAGGGCCTGCCACTGATCGGCCGGGCGTTCACGCGCACGCACGCCAAGTTATTCGATATTTATCACCTGGGACGAAACACCTCCGGGTACATGGTGCAGCTGTTGAGCTCGTTCCACACGGGCATCCTTCCGGCGTACCTGAGGTGGTTCGTCGTGGGGATGCTGGTGGTGGTCTGGGTCGTCACCCAGTCCGGCACCTGATTTTTGTAGGAGCGCGCCGGTGCGCGCGAAGGATTCGGCCGCGTGGGCGGCCTCCTACAAGGGAAACGTAGGAGCGCGCCGGTGCGCGCGAAGGAATCGGCCGCGTGGGCGGCCGCCTACAGGGGAAATGTAGGAGCGCGCTTGTGCGCGAGACCTTTTATAAGGAGAACGTGAAGTGACTGAAGTACTCGCACTCCTGATATTGCTTTCGGTGGTTGGCGCCATCGTCGCGGTGGTCACGCCGAACCTGCTGTATTCCGTGATCAGCGTGGGCGCCGTCGGCTTTCTGCTGGCCATCGCCTTTCTGTTGCTTTCGGCGCCGGACATCGCGGTGGTGCAGATTGGCGTCGAATCGATTTGCCTGGTTCTGCTGCTGCGCGCGACGCTGGGCCGCGAGGTGGACGACGGCGCCCAGCGGCCGCTGGTCGGCGTGGCCTTTGCAGTCGCACTGGTGGCCGGCATCGGGCTGTTCGGGCTGCAGGTGTTCTACGAGTTCCCGGAATTCGGCATTCCGGCGATGGATCGTTTACAGGATGCCGCCGCGGCAACCTACCTGGCGACCGGCGCGGAAGCGACCGGTGCGCCCAATATCGTGACCGCCGTGCTGCTCGATTTCCGCGGCTGGGACACGATGGGCGAGGGCACGGTGCTGTTCTGCGCCGTGCTGGGCGCCACGGCCATCATGCGCCGGCGGGCAAGGAGGAAAGACGATGCTTCCTGAAGGCAACCCGGGCATGGGTACGTTCCTGAAGACCGTCACCCGCTGGATGAAAGGGCCGATCCTGCTGTTCGGAATCTACATCATTTTGTACGGCCACGTGGCGCCCGGCGGCGGTTTCGGCGGCGGCGTGGTAATCGCCAGCGCTTTCGTGCTGATGACCCTGGCCTACGGCGAACCGTATACGCTGGAATTCTTCAGCCGCGACCAGGCCCTGACGCTGGCCTGCCTGGGGCTGCTGATCTTTGTCGGCCTGGCCTGGTCCGGCACCTGGGCGGGCTCGGGCGTGTTCTTTGACAACCTGACGGCCGGTACGGGCGGACACCGGGACCACCTGTTCCTGACCGCGCTGGAAATCGGCAGCGGGCTGTTCGTGAGCGGGGCCCTGTTCATGGGCTTTTCCGTGCTCATGGGCCATCACGAGGAGGACGAAGAATGATCTATTCACTCTGTCTCCTGCTGATCCTGGTGGGTTTGTACGGCGTGGTTTCGAGCGGGCAGACGCTGCGTATCGTGATCAGCCTGGCCATCGTGTCGCACGGTATCCACCTTCTGCTGCTCCTGATCGGTTACCGGGATGGCGGCAAGTCGCCCATCCAGGATGCGGGCGAGACGGCTTCGGCTTTTGCCGCCGCCTCGGTCGACCCGATTCCGCAGGCGCTGGTGCTGACCTCGATCGTCATCAGCCTGGGCGTGACGGCCCTGATGGTGGCGTTGTGCGTGCGTCTGTACGAGCGCTACGGCACGTTCGACGTGACCGAGATTCGAAGGCTGAGGGGGTGAGGCATGCGTCCTGAAGTGCAGACCCTGATGCCCCTGTTCGTCGCGCTGCCGCTGACAGTCGCGGTGCTGATCCAGCTACTGGCGCGGCGGCGCGCGGCGCTGGCCGGTGCGCTGGCTTTGCTAACCCTGCTGGCGCTGATGCTGATGAGTCTCGCCACCATCGGGCAGACCACCGGCGGCGAGGTCATTTACAACATGGGCGGCTGGAAGACGCCGATCGGCATCGACCTGCGCATGGACAGCCTGACCACGCTGATGGTGGTGACGATCAACACCATCGGCCTGGCGGTAGTGCTGTACGCGCTGGATTATATGCGTCAGTACACGGCGCGCCCGCGTTTCTACAGCCTGTTCCTGCTCATGATCACCGGCATGAACGGCGTCGTCATGACCGGGGACCTGTTCAACCTGTATGTATTCCTCGAGATTTCGGCGATCGCCTCGTACTCGCTGGTGGCCTTCGGCTGCGAGCAGGAAGAACTGGAGGCTTCGTTCAAGTACATCGTGCTGGGCTCGGTATCTTCCGCTCTGATCCTGATCGCCCTGGCGTTGATGTACGGCGTGACGGGGGCGCTGAACATGGCGCAGGTTTCCGGCCACGTGGCGGCCGAGGGCATGGATGCGCCGCTGCTGCTGGCCTTCGGCCTGTTCGTTTGCGGTTTTGCGTTCAAGGCGGCACTGGTGCCGTTTCACGCCTGGCTGCCCGACGCGCACCCGGCGGCGCCGGCGCCGGTTTCGGCCATGTTGTCCGGTGTGCTGATCAAGGCGATTGGCATCTACGTGCTGGCGCGGCTGATTTTCAACGTCTTCGGCGCCGGACCCGCGGTGCTCAGCCTGCTGTGCTGGCTCGGCCTGCTGAGCATGGTGGTCGGCGGTCTGATGGCGGCCGGGCAGCAGGACATCAAGCGCATGTTCGCTTATTCCAGCATCTCGCAGGTCGGCTTCATCGTGCTTGCCCTGGGGCTGGCCACGCCGCTCGGGCTGGTGGGCGCTCTGTTCCACTTGATCAATCACTCGATGTTCAAGTCGCTGCTGTTCCTGAACTCCGGCGCGATCGAGTACTGCACGGGCACGCGCCGGCTGGAAAACCTGGGCGGCCTGAACAAGGTGATGCCGGTCACCGGCGCCACCTCCCTGGTCGGGGCGATGTCGATTGCGGGCATACCCCCGTTCAACGGCTTCTGGAGCAAGCTGATCATCATCCTGGCCTGCGTGCAGGCCGGACGTTACGGCTTCGCGCTGATTGCCGTGGTCATCAGCGTGGTGACCCTGGCGTACCAGCTCAAGGTGCAGCGGGGGGCGTTTTTCTCTAAACGGCCGAAAGCGCTTCGCGATGTGAAGCGCGAGCCGCGGCTGATGGCCCTGTCGATGATCCTGCTGGCGGTGGGCTGCGTGGCCCTGTCGTTTGCCGTGATCACCGGCTTCAGCGACCCCTGGCTGGTGGGCGATGCCGGGGCGGTGCTGGGCAATGGCATATTCGGAGGGCAACCATGAAAACGCGCAACCTTAAAATGCCGACCGGCTTCACTCGTCACCCGCTGAACGAACGCCTCGTCCTGTTCGTGATCATGTTCGTGTTCTGGCTGCTGCTGACCTGGCCCGTCTCGCCGCAAGGGACGGTTCTGTGGGTCGACGTGATGGCCGGTGTCCTGGTTGCCGCGCTGGTGGCGTTCGTGATGCGCTCGATGTTCCGGCAGAACTTCGCCCGCCTGCTGAACCCGCGCTGCTGGTTCTGGATGATCATCTACCTGTTCGTGTTCAGCTGGAACGTGCTCAAGGGCGGCATGGACGTGGTCTACCGCGTGCTGCATCCCGACATGCCGATCCATCCCGGAATAGTTCGGGTCAGAACCGAATTGGAAACCGATACGGGCCGCATCGTGCTGGCCAACTCGATCACCCTGACCCCCGGCACCCTGACCGTCGAGGTCACGCCTGATGGCGTGTTCTACGTGCACTGGCTGAACGTGCTCAGCGAGCAAGACGAAGAGGCGGCGGAACACATCCTGCGCCGCTTCGAATGGTTCATCAAGAGGATATTCGAATGATCAATGGCGAAACCGTGCTGTTCATCGTTTTTTACGCCGGTCTGCTGCTGTGCTGCGGTCTTTGCCTGTACCGGATCGCCCACGGGCCGACGGCGCCGGACCGCGCGGTGGCGATCGATATCATCGGTACCGTCGTGGTGGGCTTCGTGGCCATTCTCACCGTGGTGACCGGCAAATCGTACCTGCTGGACGTCGCGCTGGTCTGGGCGCTGGTGAGCTGGGTGGGAACGCTGGCGCTGGCCAAGTACCTGTTGGGGAAGAAACTCAATGAATGACATGCCGATCCATCAAATCATCGGGACGGTCCTGATCACCGCCGGGGTCGCCTTTGACCTGTCGGGCTGCATCGGCCTGGTCCGTCTGCCCGACGTGTACAACCGCATCCAGGCCTCCACCAAGTGCGTGGTGCTGGGCACGACGCTGATCCTGCTGGGTGCGATGGTCTGGCTGGGGACGGCCGTAGAGTGGGCCAAGGGCCTGCTGTGCATCCTGTTTATCCTGGTCACTTCGTCCACCGCGGCGCACGCACTTTCACGCGCCGCGCACCGCTCGGGCGTGAAGCTCTGGGATAAAAGCGTGCTCGACCGCTACGCCGAGGACCGGGCGAACGGCGATGTGAAAGAGGAGGGCGCCGCATGAGAAAACCGGCTTTTCTGCAGCCGCGCATTCTGAAACAGGCGATCATGGCTGCCCTGTCGCCGGCCTATACGACCCGGTTTCCGGCCGAACCCTTTGAACCGCAGCCGTCGTTCCGCGGCCGGCCGCGCTACAACGCCGATGCCTGCATCGGTTGCGGCGCCTGCGCCCAGGTCTGCCCGTCCAAGTGCATCGAGGTGATCGATGACCTGGAAAGCGCGCCGCCGACGCGGCGCCTGGTGCAGCATTTCGATGCCTGCATCATGTGCGGCCAGTGCGAACGCTACTGTCCGACCGGCGCCGGCATCCGCATGAGCACCGACTGGGACACCGCCGGGTTCAAGGCGGAGGATTTCGAGGAGACGGTCGAAAAGGAACTGGTTCTGTGCGAAGTCTGTGGCGCGGTGCTGGCCCCGGCGGACCAGCTGAGCTGGCTGGCCGAACGGCTGGGGCCGGTGGCGTTCGCCAACCCCACGCTGTCGATGCATGCGGGCCGGGCGCTTGGCTACGTTGAAGGCGGCGTGAAGAACCCGGCCGCGGAGATGCTGCGCCAGGACCGCATGGCCATCCAGTGCCCGAAATGCCGCCGGCAGAGCGCCTGGGCGGCGTGAGGGTGACAGTAGTGCGTAGTACGTCATCCCGGAAT
>JASFSI010000055.1:0-8334 GCA_050114495.1 Lysobacterales bacterium
GTCCGAGCGGCCCGCCAGGAACTGGATCTGGCCGAAGTCCTCGGAGTCTACGCCGATCAGGCTGCCCAGCAGCTTGAACGGCGCCGTGACCGCCTTGACAATCAGGTTCGTGAACGCTTTCCAGATCACGCCCCCGATACGGAATTCAGGATCGTTGATGTCGCCTTCCACCGGCAGGTCCACGTCGATCACACCATCGGAGTTTTTCAGCAGCGCCACGGCCAGGTCCAGGGGCAGGCTGACCGCGTCCGGGCTCTCCACGGTGTCACCCAGCTCGAGGTCTCTCAGGACGATCTTGTTCTGACCCTCGACAATGCCCTGCTTGACCAGGTAACGCAGGTCCAGGTCCAGTTTGCCGGCGTCAATTTCACGACCGGCAAAGCCTGCTGAATAGGGGGACAGGTTGCTCATTGACAGGTTGCGGAATTCGACCGTCACGTCGGCGTCCAGCGTTGGGTCCATCACGTTGATGCCGCCATCGATGCGCGCCAGTCCGAATTCGTCCACCTGGCCCTCGAGACGGATGCTCGCGGGTTCGGTGCTGGCCGTGTCGATCGTGGAAACCGTGCCGTCCAGGCTGGTGATATACGTCGCGAATCGCAGTGGCAGTGAAAAGTCGGAAAAATCCATCGCGCCATCGTCGACCGCGATACCGCCGATGACCACCGACCAGGCGGGTGTCGCTTCCGCGGCTTCTTCGTTCCCGGCGGCATCGACCAGGAGACTGTCGATATTGGTGCTGCGGTCCGATCGGATCTCCATGCGGCCATAGGGTCGTTCCAGCCGCAGGCTGGAGACCCGCGCCACGGCGCGGTCCAGGTACAGTTCGAAGCGGTCGATTTCGACCCGTTCGCAGGACATCAGCGGCTGGTTCGTCTCGATGTCACTGGCCTGTAATTCCGTGAGCTGCATTTCTCCGACCGAAGTAAGCCCCTCGGCCGGGTCGTAGTTCAGTTCCGCGGTGAGGTCGAGCAAACCGCCGTCGACATTCAGCAGCAGGCTTTGCTGCAAGTAGGGCTCGGCCAGTGCCGCCGGCAGCCCGGTAAGCGTGGCCGTGCCGCCGGCCAGCGGCTCCGGCAAAATCGTCACGGACCCCTCAAAATTCAGCTGTCCGCCCATCGATGTCGCAAAAGCTGCCGTCAGCGGAATCCGGGTGCCGTCCCGGTTATCGATATTCTCCAGCGCAACGGACAGGTTTTCGATGTCCATGACGGCGTGGGGCATGATACTGCGGTCGCTCAGGGCAACCCGGCCGCCCTCGAGGCTGAAGCGGCCCACGGCAATATCCCATTCCTTGTTTTCAGGGGCCGCTGCCGCTTCACCGGAAGCCTCCGGGACCAACTGCAGCAGGCCGGGCTGTGCGTCTTCATCCAGCCAGGCGTCGATTCGCGGATTGCTCAAGCGGATTTCCTGAACGGAAAACGTCTGTTCCGGGTACGAGAGGGTTCCGCCGAGCAGTTCAAGCGCGTCAAAGGCCAGGAACTCCGAAGCGGGTTCCAGGCCGCTGACGGACACTTCGTCAAGGCGCGATTCAATGTTTTCCAGCCGAAGCGTGGGATCGCCCGTCTCGCTCAACCCGAAACGGTAGTCTGCCCGCGTGGAAGCTTTCGCGCTCATCGCATCCAGCGGCAAGATGCCTTGCAGGTAGGGCAGCAGCGGGTCGAGCGACCAGTTCTCCAGGGACACAACGCCGCTGGACTGGACCGGTGAAAGCCGGAAATCGCCGCGCCAGTCCAACTCGGCGCCGCCCGGGAAACGCACGTGCACCCTGTTGCTGCCGTCGCGCTCCGGCAGCGTTGAAAGGCCATCTACGTTTATATTGATCGGGCCGGTGGCGAGTTTCACCGAGGGTTGCGGAAGGTGATCGTGAAATGCCGCGTCGCCGTCCGCGACGACCAGCTGTTCGACGTATAAACGCGGCAGACCGCTGTCATCGTCGGTTTTTTCGGCAGGCGGCGTGTTGGCTTCGATCGTATCGAGCATGCGCCCCAGGCGGGTGTCCTCCGCGGCGAACCGCTCGTCGAAAAAAGAGGGTTTCACCACGCGGAATTCGCGAAAAGACCAGGCCCAGCGAAACAGGCTGGAGAGCTGGAAGTCCAGGTGCAGTTCCTCAAAGGAAGCCAGCGCCGTGCCGTCGTTGTCATCGAGTTCGAAGTCATGTATCTCCAGGTCAAAGGTGAAGGGATTGAAGCGGACTTCACCCATGCGCACCGGACGCTCCGTGATGCGTTCGATATTTTCGATGCCGTACTTGGTGATCAGCGCCGGAACGGCAAAAAAGCCAAACAGGGCGTAAAGAAAAAGCACGGTGATGCCGACGTAAACCCGTTTGCGGAACAAAAACCGCTGCAGCAGGGAGCGGGAGGATTCAGTTTCTGATCTCGATTCGCGGATTTCTTCTTTGGGCATCGCTCGTGTCTCTTTGCTGTCATGGCTTCGAATGAGAATGATCATTCCGGCCAATCCGTTATACTTGATCTTAACAGTTTGAGTGGAAATAACCTTGCGCTTGAATCGTAGTCTAACCCTCGCATTTTTGATGCTCGCACCGCTCTTGGCCGCTTGTGCCACCGTGGTCGCCACGGCCGGAAGCGGCATGGCGAAAAACCTGAACAACGCCATCATGAACCAGGACGATCCGGAACTGGTTCGGGACGGAGCGCCGGCCTACCTGTTGATGCTGGACAGTTTCGTCGAAGGGTCGCCGGAAAACGTCGAGGCGCTGAGCGCGGCCGCCCAGCTCTATGCCGCCTACGGGGTCATATTCGTCGATGACCCGTTGCGAGCCCGTAAACTGACGGCCCGGGCCCGGGAGTATGGTCGACGCGCCCTGTGTTCGGCCGACAGCGGTGCCTGCGGAATCTGGGACGAGGAGTACGAGGTTTTCGAATCGAAACTGCAGTATATCGAACACGGAGAGATCGAGGCGCTTTACGCGTTCAGCCTGAGCTGGATCGCCTATATCCAGGCGCACTCGGAAGATTTCGCGGCGCTGGCGAAACTGCCGCATGCCCAGGCCTCCCTGCGGCGTGTTCGGGAAATCGACCCCACGTACAATGAAAGCGAGGTCGAACATTACCTCGCCGTGCTCGACACCGTGCGCCCGCCGGCCCTCGGGGGGGACTTTGAATCCGGCCTGGCCCATTTCGAGCGGGCGCTCGACCTTTCGAGGGGGCGAAATCTCAGCATCCTGGTCGACTTTGCACGCTATTACGCGCGAACGCTGTATGACCGTGAACTGCACGATATACTGCTCAGGCAGGTACTGGAAGCCGATCCGGTGCAACCTGGTTACACGCTGTTCAATACGCTGGCGCAGGACGAGGCCAAGGAATTGCTCGCCAGCGCCGACGACTACTTCTGACGGATTTTTCAATCATATGAACCTGAACAAGAAGCTGATCTTCGCGGTATCTGTCTGCCTGTTTTTGCTGGGCGGTCCGGCCGAGGCACAGACCATCAAGATTGCCACCATCGCGCCGGAGAGTTCGTCCTGGATGAAGGACATGAAAGCCGGTGCAAAGTCGATTGAAACGCACACCGAGGGGCGCGTCAGGCTCAAGTTTTACGGCGGGGGCGTGCAGGGTAACGCCAAGCAGGTGCAGCGCAAGATGCGCACGCGCCAGTTGAACGGCGGGGCTTTTTCGTCCGGCGAACTGGGCCTCTTTCTTCCCGATGCCGATATCCTGGCCTTGCCCATGCTGTTCGATACGATCGAGGAGGCGCGTTACGTTCGTGCCGAGGTTGAGCCGGTCATTCGACAGCGCCTGGAAGATGCCGGCTACGTCAATTTCGGGCTGGCGGCGGCCGGGTTCGCTTACATGATGACCAACCGCCCGGCCACCGACCTTCGTGATCTCGATGGGCGTAAAGTCTGGCTGCCGGAAGGCGACGAGGCGGGTTTCGCCGCGCTCAAGGCACTGGGCGTGGCGCCCGTGGTCATGCCGGTGACCGACGTGATGACCGGCCTGCAGACCGACCTGATCGACAGCGTAACCGCTCCGCCGGTGGGAGCGGTCGTATTCCAGTGGCATACCCGGGTCAGCTACATCACGGACGTGCCCATCGTTTACGTCTACGCGGCCCTGCTGATCGACCGCCGGGTGTTTGAAAAAATTTCGCCCGCAGACCAGGCCGTCGTGCGCGAGGTCATGGAAGGGATTTACCGCAAGTTCGACCAGTACGGTGTCTCCGATAACGACGAAGCCATGCAGGCGCTCCTGGACAGCGGGCTTGAACTCGTCAAGCCGAATCCTGCCAATGTCGCCGAGTGGCGCCGTATCGTCAGCGCTTCAAACCGTGAAATGGGAAAAAAAGGCGTTTTCGATCTCGAGTTGTACAACCGCATCCAGGAACTGCTCGAACAGTTCCGGGCGCAGCGCTGACCGGGCTTGAGAGGGCTGCGCAAAATCCTGTCGGCGCTCGAGCGCGCCGGAACCATCGCCGAGGACGGACTGCTGGTGCTGATCCTCACGTCGATGATTCTGCTCGCGGCCGGGCAGATCGTGATGCGCAACTTTTTTGACTTCGGTTTTATCTGGAACGATGAACTGCTGCGCGTGCTGGTGCTTTGGCTGGCGGTTGCCGGTGCGCTGGCGGCCAGCCGCAGCGACAAGCACATCAACATCGATGTTCTCAACCGCTTCCTTCCGGAACGTGCTTCAGCCGCGGTGCGGATGGTAACGCACCTGTTCACAGCGGCGGTTTGTGCGCTGGTCGCCTGGCACAGCCTGGAATTCGTGCGAACGTCCTACGAGTTCCAGGACCGTCTCCTCGGCGACGTGCCGGCCTGGTTGCTCCAGGCGGTGCTGCCGCTGGGCTTCTTTCTCATCGCCTGGCGCTACACGGTGCATTTCGCCCGCGCGCTGGCGGGGCTGTTCAAACCGGGTTCGGCCGCATGATCATCGCCGGCCCGCTCCTGCTGCTGCTGGCGCTGCTCGGCGCGCCGTTGTTTGCGATAATCGCGGCCAGCGCCATGCTGGGTTTCAGCCGCGAAGGCATCGACCTGCAGGCCCTGGCGATCGAGTTTTACGGCATCGCGGAAATGCCGATCCTGCTGGCCATTCCGCTGTTTACTTTTGCCGGTTACCTGCTCAGCGAGAGCGGCGCGCCGAAACGCCTGGTAAGACTGACACGCGCGCTGCTGGGATGGATGCCCGCCGGCCTGGCCATCGTCTCGCTGGCGGCCTGCGCCTTTTTCACGGCCTTTACCGGCGCTTCCGGCGTAACGATCATTGCCCTCGGCGCCCTGTTGTTCCCGGCCCTGCACGAGGCCGGTTACCCGGAGAAATTCAACCTCGGATTGATCACGTCGGCCGGCAGCCTGGGCTTGCTCTTCGCCCCGTCGCTTCCCCTGATCCTTTACGGCATCGTAGCCGAGGTCCCGGTCGAGGACCTGTTCCTGGCCGGAATCCTGCCCGGGTTCGTGATGATCCTTTTTCTGTCCGGCTACAGCGTCTGGAAAAACCGGGCCATCCGCGAAAAACTGTCCGATTTTTCCTGGCAGGAGGTCGGCGCAGCCGTGCGCGAGGCCGCCTGGGAGATTCCGCTTCCGCTGGTCGTGCTGGGCGGCATCTACAGCGGTTATTTCGCCATTTCGGAGGCGGCAGCGGTGACGGCCCTGTACGTGCTGATCGTGGACGTACTGATCCTGCGCGAGATTTCCCTGCGGCAGCTGCCGAAGATCATGCGCGAGTCCATGGTGCTGGTGGGCGGCATCCTGGTGATCCTGGGCATGTCCCTGGCCTCGACCAATTACATGATCGACAGCGGTGTGCCCCAGAAACTGCTCGAAATGGTCAGCAACCTGGTGGTCGGAGAGTTCAGCTTCCTGCTGCTGTTGCTCGCTTTTCTGCTGGTGCTCGGCGCGGTACTGGATATCTTCTCGGCCATCGTGCTGGTGGTGCCGCTGATCCTGCCCGTGGCGCTGCAGTTCGGCATCGATCCGGTGCACCTGGGCATCGTGTTCCTGGCCACGATGCAGTTGGGCTACATCACACCGCCGGTTGGGCTCAACCTGTTTATCGCCAGTTACCGTTTCGAACGCCCGGTGGTGGATCTCTACCTTTCGACCCTGCCGTTTTTCCTGTTCCTGCTGCTTGCCGTCGTGATCATCGCGTTCTGGCCCGGCCTGTCCTTGGTATTGCTGGATTGAGTCCCTATGTTTTAAGCTGAGCATGGATTTCGGCGGATTTGTCATAAACGAATGAAATACCTGGTTTTCATCCTTGCATTGATGATTGCACTGCCCACGGCGCAGGCCGGGCAGTGCGGCACGGGCGAGCGTGAAAACGTTGTTGAGCAGGCCGCGGCCAATGGCCATGACTGTTGCCCGGTCGATACGGCCGATGCGGCCGAAACGGAATCCCCCTGCGAGGACGGCGCTCACTGCAGTGGCTGCTGCACGGCCTTCAGTGCCGTTGCCGTGGCGTTCACCGTCCTGGTTCACCACCGTCCCGAGGCGGCATTCAACGCGCCGCTGTCTTCCCTGTTTTCGAGCCATTCGGCGCCGCCGTTCAGACCTCCCATTTCCTGATTCAAGACTGATTTGAAGTCCCGCCTGCTTTTCCCAGGCGGGTGCACATGCCCGGTTTGGTGCCGGGCCTGGCTGTTTTGAAAACGGAATATCGAAATGAAAACGAACAAGCTGGCCGTCTTTGCGGCCGTGTTGATTGCGCTCCTGCTGGGTTACGCGCTGGGCGGCCTGTCGGGCCCGGATGAAACGACGACCGCCGAAGCGGTGCCGGAACGAGCCCTGGAGCCCGATGACAGCGAGCCGGAGATTCTTTACTGGGTTGCGCCGATGGACCCGGACTACAGGCGAGACGGACCCGGCAAGTCGCCGATGGGCATGGACCTCGTGCCCGTGTATGCCGATCAGGACCAGGTTGAAGCGGACGATGACGCCATTCGAATCGAACCCGCCGTCGAGCACAACATCGGTGTTCGCACCGGGGTGGTCCGCATGCGTCCTTTGTGGCGCCGGATCAGTGCGACCGGCTCCGTCGGGTTCGACGAGAACCGGGTCAGTCGGCTGCATGTCCGGGCCGAGGGGTGGGTGCAGAAGGTCGAGGTGAACGCCGTGGGGGACCGTGTCCGCAAGGGTGACCTGCTGTTCGAATTTTACTCCCCGGAAATTCTCAACGCGCAGAAGGAATACCTGCTGGCGCGCGAACACGGTGTCGGCGGCATGCAGCCGGCGGCGCGTGAGAAGTTGCTGGCCCTCGGCGTAATTCCGGAAGAAATTGATGCGCTCGACCGGCGCGGGACCTCCTCGCGAACGATCCGCGTCGAAGCCCCGCAGGACGGCATCGTGACGGCGTTGAGCGCCCGGGAAGGCATGTACCTGCGCCCGGACACGGAGGTCATGGGCCTGGCGGACCTGTCGCGTGTGTGGATCCTGGCCGAAGTCTTTGAATCGCAGGCGGACTGGGTGGCCCCGGGTCAAGCGGCCGAGGCGCGCCTGGCCTACATGCCGGGCGAAGTGTTCAGCGGCACGGTGGATTACGTTTATCCAGTGCTGGACCCGGAAACGCGCACGCTGCGCGTGCGCCTGGTGTTCGACAACCCGGGCGAGCGGCTCAAGCCCAACATGTTCGCGGCGGTATCGATATTCGGGCGCACCCACCTGGATGCATTGACGGTGCATCGCGATGCGCTGATCCGGGGCGCCGGCGAGGACCGTGTCATCGTGGCGCTGGGGGACGGGCGTTACCGGGCGCAGGAAGTCATGACGGGGATCGAGAGCGGCGCATGGGTCGAGGTGATCGCCGGGCTGAAGGCAGGTGACCGTGTCGTCACTTCCGCGCAGTTCCTGATCGATTCCGAGGCCAGCCTGGCCGGAAGTTTTCGCCGGCTGGACGAGTACGAACGCAGCCGTACGAAGCAGGAGCCCGTCAACGTGTTCGGCGCGGGGGTGGTGGAAGAAATCGATCCTGCGTCGCGCCGCATGATGATCCGCCATGGTCCGATCGACAGCCTCGGCTGGCCTGGAATGACGATGCAGTTCGATGTCGGCGAGGCGGTCGATATGGACCGGGTCGGCGCCGGGCAGAACGTGCATTTCGCCATCGAACCAAACGCGCAGGGCGTCTACCGGGTCACGATGATTCACCTGGTCGACAGCGAAGAGGACAAGGTCGGAGACGAACAACCGAAAACCATGAATCACGATTCAATGGATCACGATTCGATGGATCACGATTCGATGGACCACGATTCGATGGACCACGATTCGATGGACCACGGGGAGATGGACCACGGGGAGATGGACCACGGGGAGATGGACCACGGGGAGATGGACCACGGGGAGATGGACCACGGGGAGATGGACCA
>JASFSI010000056.1:0-8274 GCA_050114495.1 Lysobacterales bacterium
CTCGGGTATCTTTTCACGCCAGGCGATCAACAGGTCGAGGTGTTCCTGCTCCTCCGCCGCAAACTCGGCCGCCAGTTCGCGAACGCCTTCATCCGGAGCGTTCGCAGCGATGTCGGCGTAGAAGTCGCGCGCCCGCTTCTCGTTTTCCATCGCCAGTTTCAGGGCCTGTGCGCGGTTCATCAGGTAATCGGCCTCATCGCTGTCGGCGTTCTCCGGGGGCTCTCCGCCCTCCCATTCGAAGTCCCACGGCGCGATTTTCGGAATGTTCGAGCCACTCGCCTGGTCACGGATTTCCTGTGCGTGCAGGCGGCTGTAGTGCGCCAGTTTGCGAAACGTCGCCGCCACGTCCGGATTGTTGTGCACGTCCATCACGTCAGCCAGTTCGTCGTGACGGTCCGCGGCTTCGTCCTCCATGACCATCGAGTAGGCCAGGAAGGTAGGCAGATCGGTCATCTTTGCAGCCAGGCTCATATCACGAACTCCCGATCGAACTGCGATGAATCACCGGCTTTGATCGCCTGCGGCTGGTAAACCGCCTGTTCGCGGCGAAAAATGATGCCGGTGCTCAGCCCATCGTCACCCTCGATGCGTTCATCAGCCAGCATCGGGTCGTCGGTCGGCTCGCCCTCGAACGCCCGTACATGCTTTTTCCATTCCATTTGTTCCGGGCGGAAGGTTTTGCAGGGACTGAGCGCCTGGACGAAGGAAAAACCACGATGCTCGACAGCTGCGACCAGTATTTTCGCCAGGCCGTTCGGATCGCCGGTAAACCCGCGGGCCACGAAGGAAGCGCCCGCCGCCAGCGCCATCCCGGCCGCTTTGAACGGCCGGATTCCGGTACCTCCGGGGGTCAGCTTGCTCCCGACCCAGTCGGACTGCGTCGTGGGAGATGCCTGCCCCTTGGTCATGCCGTAGACCTCGTTATCCATGATGATGTACGTCATGTCCATGTTGCGGCGGCAGGCGTGGATAAAATGATTGCCGCCGATCGACAGGCCGTCCCCATCGCCGCCCGCAACCAGCACGGTCAGATCCGGCCGGGCCGCTTTCAGGCCGCCCGCGAGCGCCAGCGCCCGGCCGTGCACGCCGTGAAAACCGTAAACGCTGGTGTAGGCCGCAATACGTGAAGAGCAGCCGATGCCGCTGACGAGCGCGACGTTCTCCCGCGGCAGCGCCAGGAAAGCCAAGGCCTTGGCAATCGCGCTCAGTACCGCGAAATCACCGCAACCGGGGCACCAGACCGGCTTGATATCGGACTTGTAGTCCTTCGGGCTCGGGGGGATGCCCTGCTTCGACTCGTCCATTTTCAACTCCATTCTTCAACGGCCCGCACGACTTCGCCGGGCGTGATCAGCAGGGGCCCCGGACGCGCCAGCACCCGGGTCTCGCAGGAAATATCGTAATAGGAGCGCAGGTAACGGTGGAACTGCCGCCCATGGCTTTGCTCGACGACCAGCACGCGACTGACGCCTTCGAGCGCGGCAGCCAGTTTTTTCGGGCTGGCAGGCATCAGCAGGCGCAGCGCGATGACGCGCAACTGCGTTCCGGAATCCCTCAGCCGGGCGGCTGCTTCGCGCACCGCCGAGGTCGTCGAGCCCCAGGTGAGAATGGCCGTCTCGCCGCTACCGCGGATATCGGCCCAGTGCTCGCCGTAGTCAAATTGTTCAATTTTTCTCAGCCGCTTGTCCATCTGGGCCGCGTGGTCCGACGCCGCGGTCGAGGGCTTGCCGGTCTCGCTGTGCTCCAGACCGTCCGCGACATAGGCCGTGCACGGTGTTCCGGGAATGGCCATCGGCGACACGCCGTCTGGCGTCAGGCGGTATCGCTGATAGCCCTCGCCCGCTTGCGCCGTTCGGCGCGGCGGAATGTCCGGCAGACGGTATACCGGCTCGGGGATCAGGGCGCGCGACTGCGCCAGGTTCTGATCGGTGAGCACGATGGCGGTGGTTTGCAGCGCCTCCGCCAGCCGCACCGCCCACTCGGTTGCCAGCACGCAGTCCGCGTGGTCCAGCGCGCCCAGCACCAGGTGCGGGGCATCGCCATGCATGCCATGCAGAGCGATGTCCAGGTCGGCCTGCTCCGACTTGGTCGGCACGCCGGTGGACGGCCCGCCGCGCTGTACGTTGACGACCACGGCAGGAACCTCGGCGGCGATCGACAGGCCGATCGATTCCGACATCAGCGCCAGGCCCGGCCCGGAGGTGGCCGTCAACGAGGGCACACCGCCGAATGAAGCGCCGATCACCATGTTGATCGAGGCCAGTTCGTCCTCGGCCTGCACCAGGCTTCCGCCGATTTTCGTCAGGCGCGGCGAAAGCCACTCCAGCAGATCGCTGGCCGGTGTAATCGGGTACGCAGCGGCAAAGCGGATGCCGCCGCGAAGTGCGCCGAGACCGCAGCCCTCGTTGCCGCTCAGGTCCCAGCGCTCGCCGGCGCTTTCCCGCTCGCAACTGCCCGGCCCGGTGCGGCGCTTGCGCGCCTCGACAATGACCGGTTCGGTAAATCCCTTTTCAAAGGCCGCCAGGGAACCGTCGACGATCGCCTGTCCTTTCCGCTCAAACGTCTGCCGGATCAGGCGGCCTGCCTCATCACCGCAGAAATTGAGCCAGTGCGTGAGAATACCCAGTGCGATCATGTTGGGCCGCCCCATCGGGATTTCCCTGGCCAGCACCTTCATCGGCACTTCGACCACTTCCAGCCCGAGTTCGCGCACGACGGCAGGCACTTCGCCGGCCGCGGGGTCAGCGATGATCAGGCTTTCGGAGTGCAATGCGATCTCGTCGGCGAACCGGTCGGCATTCTGCCAGTCCAGCGCCAGCCAGAGGTCGAATGCATCGTTCATGCACTCGATCGGCTGCGGTCCGATCCGCACCAGTGCAGCCGCTTCGCCGCCGCGGATCTGGGGACCGAAGGAACGGCGCATAATGCCAAAGCAGCCGTTTTTCCCGGCCATGTAGAGCAGCAACTCGCCGGCCGTGATGGAGCCGGCGCCGCCGGAGCCGGTCACGGCAATGGAGATGTCACAGTTGTTGGACGTATTCATCAGGCGATGTTCTCAGAAGGCACCGTAAAACAGGAACAGGGGAATGGGCCGGGATCAAAAAAGCCGCCATCGGCCGATGGCGGCTTTTCCGGTCTGGCGACCCTCTACTTGCCGTGCACGTTGTCCAGTGCGTCACCCAGGCGATGAGCAAAAGCCGCGAACATCTTCTCGATGTTGCTGATGTTGTTTTCCTGAGTGAATTCCTTGTATTCGTCTCCGACCGCTCTTTCGCCTTCCAGCAGCAGGAGCAGCTCACCGGTAGCGGCGTCGCGCAGTTCGATGCTGGCGCTCAACTCACCGGTACCCAGGGTGGTAACCTGCATGCCATCCTTACTGCTGTCGGAGCCCGGACGAATCCAGGGCGTCACTGAAAGGATCTCGGCTTCGACTTCGATCACGCCGGGTGCAGCTGCTTCGGCGACCTTACCCTCGAGCTCGGCGGTCATGACATCAGCGTAGATGTCCCTGACTGCTTCGAGGTTCTCGATGTTCAGCTTCCATTCCTTGGGGTCGTCTGCAGCCCAGGGCGGCGGAACCAGCTTGACATCGTCCAGCTTCAGGGGCTGGATCAGGAATTTGGTGTAGGCAGTCCAGTCAACGCCTTCCTTTACCCAGGTCGGCTGGGCCTGTGCCCAGAGTGATGACGAAAACAGGAACAGGACCAGGATGGCCGCCAGTTTCGCGCGAATCGAAAACGAAGATTTCATTCCATGCTCCTTCAGCGTATTCAGCAAATTCAGCCGTATCCACAGCGGCGGATCGGCCTGTAACTATACCACCACAGTCCGATGGCGGCGACGGGTGCAAAAATCCCCGCCAAGTGTCGGCCCGGGCCGAAAACGAACTCCAGTCATTTCGGCTCCGTTTGAGTAAACTGGAGCCGAGACTGCCCTCATGAAGAAACTGAAAGAAACCTGCCTGATCGCCGCAATCCTGGTGCCGGCTGCGACCGCATCGGCGGCCGGGATTGGCGCCGGCACGGGGGACAGCGAATCAAGCGTTCTCGAAGAGGTCGTGGTGGAGGCGACCCGTGCGCCGGCCATGCTGATGGACATCCCGGTCAACGCCTCTCTGCTCGGCCGCCAGGACATCGAGGAACTGTCCACGCGCACCGTCGACGACCTCCTGCGGCAGATACCGGGTTTCAGCACGCTACGGGCCGAGGACAGCATTTCGTCCGCCGCGGTCGTCAATACGGTATCGCTGCGCGGCCTCGGAGGCAATGCCGCCAGCCGCACACTGGTGATGCTGGACGGAATTCCGCTGAACAATCCGAATTCATCCGAAATTTTCTGGTCGCGCATACCCAAGCACCAGATCGAACGGATCGAAGTCGTGCGCGGCGGCGGCGCAAACTCCTGGGGCAACCTTTCGATGGGCGGCGTGATCAACATCGTCACCGAGAAATTCCGCGAAGACGGTTTCGGCTTCACGGGCTCAGTGGGTTACCCGTTGACCACCGATGCCGGTCTTTCGGCCAGTGATGTCGTCGGCAACTGGCGCTATTCCGCTTACGCCGAGTACTACGACACCGACGGATACCTCAGCATTCCGAAGAAATTCAGAGTTCCCGCCGACGAGAACGTCTGGAAAAAACACGGCATCCTGAACGCGCGCGCGGAGTACCGGGCCGGTGAAAATACGCGCCTGTTTTTCGGCGCCAACGGGTTCAATGAGGATCGCGGCGGAGGCTCGAAAATTGATATCAACATCACGCAAAACCGGTCTGCCGACATCGGCATGGAGACGTTGACCGGCGACGGCGGCAGCTGGACGTTGCGCGCGTTTTACGACGGCGACGAACTGGAAGACTGGACGGCTGAATTTTCCCCGTCCGGTGATTCCGAAACCATCCGCTCGCTGGATATCCAGTCCACGGGGGCCCTGGGCACCAGCCTGGTCTGGGCGAAATCCCTTCCCGGAGGCCATGAAATCAACGCCGGCGCCGATTACCGCTGGACGGACCTCGACTACGAGGAATACGCGCGGTACCTGGGAACGACCCCGCGAACCGTCACGAACCTGGCGGCTTCACAGGACATGGGCGGCGTCTTTGTCCAGGGCAGCTGGCAAGTCAGCGAGCGTTGGCGGGTCAACGGTTCGCTG
Source organism: Lysobacterales bacterium (assembly GCA_050114495.1). Classification (GTDB taxonomy): domain Bacteria; phylum Pseudomonadota; class Gammaproteobacteria; order Xanthomonadales; family SZUA-36; genus JABDPF01. The sequence goes on from JASFSI010000056.1 coordinate 5,150, forward strand.
CGCTACGACTACTTCACGAATGACGGCTCTGATTTTACGCTGGACCTTGAAAGCGGCGCCGAGACGAAGCGCAATCATTACGCGTCCAATTCTGAAAGCACCATTAACCCGAGCGTCGGCAGCGTTTACCGCCTGAACGGGTCCGTCTCGTTCCGGGCAGCCGCTTACAGGGGCTTTCGGGCGCCCACCATGCGCGAGCTGTACCGGGCGAGCTTCGCCCGGGGCGGCGTCACCCTGGTCAACAATCCCTTCCTCGAGCCCGAGCGCCTCGTCGGCTTCGAGGGCGGCATGGACATGCTCATCGGTACCGCGGCGGTCCTGCGCCTGACCCTGTTTCGAAACACGGTAGAAAACCAGGTTCAGAACGTCACTCGCGGCATCAACGGCGACGCACCCGGCGTCATCCCGCCCTGCGGTCTGCTCGGCCCCAACGAAACCTGCCGGGAACTGGGCAACGTCGGCGAGATGCAGGCGACCGGCCTGGAGGTCGAAGCAGACTGGCGCCCCAGCACGGAATGGATGTTTCAGTTCAGTTACCTCTACAACGACACCGAAGTCACCCGGGCGCCCGACAATCCCGCGCTCATCGGCACGCCGGTCCGCCAGGCGCCGAAGAACGCCTTCACCGCGCGCGCACGCCACTACGGCAACTGGTTCGACACCAGCCTGGTCGCGCGCTACGTCGGCAAACGCTACGAGGACGACCTGGCCCGGCTCGAAGTGGACGATTTCCTGCTGTTCGACCTGCGGCTCACCCGGCGCCTGAACGAGACGAGCGAATGGTTCCTTGCGGTCGAGAACCTGTTCGACGAGGAATACGAGGTCAAGGTCGAAAACGACGGATTCACCGAGACCGGCAAACCGCGTTTCCTCTACATCGGCCTGAACTACCGTCGCTGATCCCATTCAGGCGCGACCGCAGTCAGCGAAACAAACGCTTGGCCGGGTTTCCACGGCTTGGCTGATTCATGACTCCGGTATGTTTTTCACTATTTGCTAATATGCTAAGGTGTTAAGCCCCCGCGCGTGAAAAATGAGAGCGAGAAACGGCGTATGGCCTTTCGGCAGGAACGAGTAGACACCTCTCCAAAAGTCTTCGACGAAATCAAGAACACGACCTGTTACATGTGCGCCTGCCGTTGCGGTATCCGCGTCCATCTGCTCAACGGCCAGGTTCGTTACATCGAAGGCAATCCCGACCACCCGGTCAACAAGGGCGTGCTTTGCGGAAAAGGCTCTTCCGGCATCATGCAGCACCTTTCCCCCGCCCGCCTGAGCAATCCGCTGAAACGGGTCGGGCCGCGCGGCAGCGGCGAGTTCGAGGAGATCAGCTGGGACGAGGCCATGGAACTGGCGACCGGCTGGCTGGAAAACTGCCGCCGCACGGATCCGCGCCGCCTGGCGTTTTTCACCGGACGCGACCAGAGCCAGTCGGTAACCGCGATGTGGGCATCCAAGTTCGGCACGCCGAACCACGCCGCCCACGGTGGCTTCTGTTCGGTGAACATGGCGGCTGCCGGCCTCTACACCATCGGTGGATCGTTCTGGGAGTTCGGCGAGCCCGACTGGGAGCACACGCGCTATTTCATGATGTTCGGCGTCGCGGAAGACCACGACTCCAACCCGATCAAGACCGGCCTGGGGCAGCTCAAGGGCCGCGAAGACGCCAAGTTCGTGTCGGTCAATCCGGTACGCACCGGTTACTCGGCCATCGCCGATGAATGGATCGGCATCCGGCCGGGTACCGACGGGCTGTTCGTGCTGGCGCTGGTGCATGAACTGCTGAAGTCGCAGAACGTCGACCTCGATTACCTGGTCCGCTACAGCAATGCGCCCTGGCTGGTGCGCGAGGAACCCGGCCACCCGGAACACGGCCTGTTCCTTAGAGACGAAGACGGCAACCCGCTGGCATGGGAGCGGGAAAACAACGCGCCCGTCAACGCCTTGCTGCCGGACATCAGCCCCGCGCTGGCCGGTACATTTGAAATGCCGGACGGCGTCAAGGCCCGGCCCGCATTCGAGATCATGGCCAACCGTTATCTCGATGCGTCCTACTCCGCCGAGAACGTCGCGGAGCGTACCGGCGTATCCGCCGAAACGACCCGCCGCGTCGCCGCCGAACTGGCGCATGCCGCCTTCGAGCAGGAAATCGAACTCGACGTGGAATGGACGGACTGGGCAGGCCGCAAGCACGACCGCATGATCGGGCGGCCGGTCGCGATGCACGCGATGCGGGGGATTTCAGCCCACTCGAACGGTTTCCATACCTGCCGCGCCATCCACCTGCTGCAGATGCTGCTGGGCAGCATCGACTGCCCGGGCGGCTTTCGCTACAAACCGCCGTTTCCAAGGCCCTGCCCGCCGGGGCCAAAGCCCGCAGGCAAGCCCGGCGAGGTCAAGCCGATGGAAGCGATGCCCGGCCCGCCGCTGGGCTTCACGACCGGTCCGGAAGACCTGCTGGTGGATGAAAACGGCAATCCCTGCCGCATCGACAAGGGTTTTTCCTGGGAGCACCCCGTTTCCTCGCATGGCCTGATGCACATGGTCATACACAATGCCTGGGCGGCGGACCCCTACCCGATCGACACGCTGTTCCTCTACATGGCGAACATGGCCTGGAACTCTTCGATGAACACGAAGGGCACGCTGGACATGCTCACTGACATCGATCCCGAAACCGGCGAATACCGCATTCCGCATATCATCTATTCGGATGCGTACGCCTCGGAAACCAGCTACTACGCCGACCTCCTGCTGCCGGACACGACCTACCTGGAACGCTGGGACTGCATCAGCCTGCTGGACCGGCCGATCAGTTCGGCGCACGGGCCCTCGGACTCGATCCGGCAACCGGTGGTGCAGCCGGACCGCAACGTGCGTCCTTTCCAGGACGTTCTGATCGACCTGGGAGCGCGCCTCGGCCTGCCCGGCTTCGTCAACGACGACGGCGCGCCCAAATACCCGGGCGGCTATGCCGATTACATGGTCAACCACGAACGGGCGCCCGGGCTGGGGCCGCTCGCCGGCTGGCGCGGCGAAGACGGAGAATCCTTTGGCCGCGGCGCTCCTAACCCGAACCAATTGCAAAAGTACATCGAGAACGGCGGTTTCTGGCACCACGATCT
>JASFSI010000057.1:0-8187 GCA_050114495.1 Lysobacterales bacterium
TGCAGGCTACCGGAAAACGGTGCTGGCAGATCGCAGAAAACACGAATGCCGCGCTTTTGCCGGATACCGAGCTGAACGTGCTCAAATCGTTCGAACCAGAACAGGAATGGATACTGGAACCGGGTGACATGCTCTACCTGCCACCCGGCGTGCCCCATCACGGGGTCGCCCTGGACAGCGGCATGACCTGGTCGATCGGCATGCGGGCTCCCAGCACATCGGACCTGCTGCTCGGGCTGGGCGAGTGGCTGGCGGACGCGCGCGGCGAGGGGCGGAGATACACGGACCCGGACCTGGAAACAGGCGAAGGCTCCGAGATCAGCGCGGCGGCAATCGATCGCTTCGCAGCCATGATGCACGCCTGCACCGAAGACCGGGATGATTTCAGCGCGTTCCTGGGCTGCTTCCTGTCGGACTACCGGCTTGCGCACACGCCGGCCGCGCCCGAACGCCCGGTTGCGCCTGAAACCGTGGCATCATTGCTGGCGCAGACCGGCGCGCTGCGGCAGCATCCCTGGACACGGCTGATCTGGACGGCCGGTGAACCCGGGCAGGCCACACTTTTTGCTGCGGGACAGGCCTATTCCTGCAGCCGCGACTTCGCTGCGACGGTCTGCGACCCTGCGCGGCTGGAAAACGAAGCCCCGGCACTGGCGGCCAAAGACCCGGCGCTGCTGGCCGACTTGCTGAACAGCGGGCACCTGTACATGGAGACGTCGTCATGAAAAAGCTATCGCTGATGGACCTGGCCTTTTTCGTGGCCGAATCCGAGGACAGCCCCAAGCACGTCGCAGGCCTGATGCGCTGCAAGAAACCCGCCGGCAGCCCCGCCAGTTACTGCGAAACGCTGATCAAGACCGCACTCGAGTCAGTCGAAGTGGCGCCGCCTTTCGACCAGGTCATCCATTTCATCAGCCCCCTGGGGCCGCACTGGAGCACCTGCCGCCATTTCGCCTATGAAAACCACGTCTTCTACCACCACGAAGGCCGCGCCATCAGCTGGGACGAAGCCAAGGAAAAAGTTTCCCTGCTGCACGAACCCATACTCGACCGCAGCCGCCCGCTGTGGGAATTTCACCTGATCGACGGAATCCGCGGCGGAAAGTTCGCCCTGTACTTCAAGCTGCACCACTCCTACGCCGACGGCATGACCATGACATCCTGGATGGACAAGGGGTTCGCCCGGTCGGAAGACGACCTATCGTTCACACCGCCCTGGGCCATCAACCCCAAGCGCCAGCGCAGGCAAGGGAAGCGCCCGCTGCCCAAACCCGGAAAAGTACTCTGCGGCCTGGCCGACCTGGCCAAGCAGCAGGCCCGTTCGGCGGGCGGCATCATGAAACTCACCGCCCAGCAGGCCATCGAACGCGCCGGGCTGACCCACGACGCGGTTTCGTTGCTGTTCAATACACCGGCCGACACGCCGATGACCGGAAGCGCGCGCCCCGGCCGGGCCATTGCCACCTCCGGCATCTCGATGAAACGCGTCTACGACCTGTGCGATGCGACCTGCTCGACCCTCAACCACGTCGCGCTTTCCTGCATCGACGGGGCGGTTCACAGCTACCTGGCGAAGCACGGTATCGTGCTCGACCACCCGATATCGATCCAGATGCCGGTCAATCTCAGGAACGGCCAGGACGGAAGCTCCGGCAACCGTCTCGGCATCACCGTCGTGGACCTCGCGCACCCGGGGCTTTCACCCTACCGCCGCTTGCGGGAAATCGGCTTCAAGCTGCAGAACGTCAAGTACCAGGTCGCCGGCATTCCCGCGGTCGCTTTCGAACAGTTCACTTTCCTGGCGGGCGGCATCAGCGAGGCCATCAGCAAACTGGGCCTGACCGACGTATTGCCCACCAACGGGCATGCTGTCGTCTCGAATCTGCCCGGGCCGAATAATCCGCGCTACGTTTTTGGAAGCCGGGTCGAGCGCATGTACCCGATCAGCACGCTGTCACCGGGGCTGCGCCTCAACATCACGATGTTCAGCTACGACGGAATCCTGCATTTCGGCCTGGTGGCAACGCGGGACATGAAAGACCTGCAATCGCTTGCGGACCAGGTCGTGGCCGAGTTCAACGAACTCGACCGTTCGGTGCGTCACCGCCGAACCAAAGCCTGAATAGACAGGAACGGCCGCAAAAAGCAGCGGCACTTATCCGTACCCCATCCAGCGGCGATGCAAGCGAAGAATTTCGGATTTAATGCGATTTTCGTGCATGTTTTCAGTGATTTCACCGCCTGCGGTGCGGTATAATGCGCACCCTTTGAATGGGACGCGGCAAACCGCACCATGAAGCGACAAAGCCTGAAAGAGCAGATAAAAACCTCTCACCTCTCCGGCGGCAACGCCGCCTGGATCGAAGCCTGGTACGAAGACTGGCTATCCGACCCCGACAGCGTGCCTCCCGAGTGGGCGAAAACGTTCCAGCAGCTGGCCGCAGAAGGCGAGTTTTCCCGCGGGCAACTCGCGATCCGGGAAGCACTCCGCCAGCGCGGGCAGCTTGCCGCCGTACCAGCAGGCGATACGTCCTACTCGGACTACAAGGAAGCGGCGGTCGTCAAGCTGATCACGGCATACCGCATCCGCGGTCACGAGGCCGCGAAGCTCGATCCGCTCGGCCGCGAACATCATTCGATGCCGCCCGACCTCGACCCGGCCTTCCACGGCCTCGACGCCTCCGACATGGACCGGGAATTCGACACCGGCGCCCTGTTCGCAGCGAACCGCATGCGCCTGCGGGACATCATCTCGCTGTGCCAACGCGTCTACACGGGCAGCATCGGTTCCGAGATCGTGCACATCACCGATACCGCCAAGCGCCGCTGGATCGAGGAGCGGCTCGAAACCGGCGGCGGAGCCTACGCGGTCACGGACGAGGAACGGCTGCGCATACTGCACAAGCTGACCGCGGCCGAGGGCCTCGAAAAATACCTGCACACGCGCTACGTCGGCCAGAAGCGCTTTTCGCTGGAAGGCGGTGACAGCCTGATCTCCCTGCTGCACGAGACGATGCTGCATGCGGGGTCCCGTGGTATCCAGGAAGTCGTGATCGGCATGGCGCATCGCGGCCGCCTGAACGTGCTGGTGAACATTCTCGGCAAGTCGCCGGCCATGCTGTTCGACGAGTTCGAAGGCAAGACCAGCGACGATCCGCTGCGTTCGGGCGACGTCAAGTATCACCTCGGTTACGCATCCGACATCATGACGCCGGGCGGCCCGCTGCACATGGCGCTGGCATTCAACCCGTCGCACCTGGAGATCGTCGATCCCGTCGTCCTGGGCTCGGCACGCGCGCGCCAGAAACGGCGCGGCGACGCCAACAACGAAAAAGTGATGCCCATCCTGATTCACGGCGACGCCGCCTTCGCCGGCCAGGGCGTGGTGATGGAACTGTTCCAGATGTCCGAAACGCGAGGGTTCGGCGTCGGCGGTACGCTTCACATCGTCGTCAACAACCAGGTCGGTTTCACGACGAGCCGTCCCGAAGACATGCGTTCGACCCTGTACTGCACCACCGTCGCGAAAATGGTTCACGCGCCGATATTCCACGTCAACGCCGACGACCCGGAAGCCGTTCACCACGTCATGAAGATCGCCTGCGATTTCCGCAACCGTTACAAACGGGATGTCGTCATCGACCTGTTCTGCTATCGCCGGCATGGGCACAACGAGGCCGACGAACCCGCCGCCACGCAACCGCTGATGTACCGCAAGATCCGCGGCATGGACACCACCCGCCGCCGCTACGCGGACCAGTTGATCGAACGCGGCCTGGTCGACGAAAAGACCGTGCAGGCAATGATGGACGAGTACCGGGCCAAGCTGGATCGGGGCGAGCAGGTGACAGACGTCAATACCGAGCCGCGCAGCAACCAGTTCGCGGCCAACTGGCACCAATACGACCACATCGACAAGCCCTGGGACATGGATACGTCGCTACCGCTGGAAAAAATCCGCGAATTGTCCAAAAAGCTGCTGACGCTGCCCGAGGGCTTCAAACTGCACAACCGGGTCAAGCGCATCATGCAGGACCGGGAACGCATGGCGGCGGGTGAAATACCGATCGACTGGGGTTGCGCGGAGAACCTGGCCTACGCCTCGCTGATCGACCAGGGCAAAAACCTGCGCCTGGTCGGACAGGATTCCGGCCGCGGCACCTTTTTTCACCGCCACGCGGTGCTGCACGACCAGGAAACGGCGGAAGAGTACGTGCCCCTCAAAACCATCCGGCCCGAAGCGCGGGTCAAGGTGATCGACTCCCTGTTGTCGGAAGAAGCCGTGCTCGCCTTTGAATACGGTTTCGCCACGGCCGCACCCGAAACCCTGAACATCTGGGAAGCCCAGTTCGGCGACTTCGCGAATGGAGCCCAGGTCGTGATCGACCAGTTCATCGCGTCCGGGGAAGCCAAGTGGGGGCGGCTGTGCGGCCTGACGCTGCTGCTGCCGCACGGCTACGAAGGCCAGGGCCCCGAGCACTCCAGCGCCCGGCTCGAACGCTTCATGCAGCTGTGCGCCAACCACAATATCCAGGTCTGCATGCCGTCCACACCGGGCCAGATGTTCCACCTGTTGCGGCGCCAGATGCTGCAGCCGACCCGCAAGCCGCTGATCGTGATGACGCCCAAGAGCCTGCTGCGCAGCAAGTCGGCCACCTCGGTGATGGATGTACTGACCCAGGGCGGCTTTCAGCGCGTGATCGGTGACCGCGGTCCCGGCGATCCGGACGAGATCACGCGTGTCGTATTCTGCGCCGGAAAAATCTACTACGATCTCGCCGAGAAACGGGATTCCGAGAACGTCCGCTCCGTGGCCGTGATGCGCGCGGAGCAGCTCTATCCCTTCCCCGAAGAGGAACTGCGCGGCTTCGTCAACGAGTTCCCGAACGCGACGGAGGTCGTTTGGTGCCAGGAAGAGCCGCAGAACCAGGGCGCCTGGTACCAGATCCGGCACCACCTGCAGGCCTGCATCTCGAAACAGCATGAACTGAAATACGTGGGACGCCCGCACTCGGCCTCGCCGGCCGTCGGCTCCTATGTCCTGCACGTCGAAGAACAGAAGGCGCTGGTGAACGAAGCCATCCTGCCCTCGACAGACTGAACCATCCACGGAAAAAGACGATGACGATTGAAGTAAAAGTGCCCGTACTGCCCGAATCGGTCGAAGATGCGACCATCGCCACCTGGCACCGCAAACCCGGTGAAACGATCCGGCGCGACGAGAACCTGGTCGACCTGGAAACGGACAAGGTCGTACTCGAAGTCCCGGCCCCGGCCGACGGCAAGGTGCTCGAACTGCGCGTCGAGGAAGGAGACACGGTTCTCAGTGACGACGTGATCGCGGTGATCGAAGAAGGCGAAGTCCCGGCGGAAACCGCGGCGCCCGCCGAAGAGGAAGCAGGCACGGAGCCGCAGGAAAGCGCGAAGGCCGCTTCGGAACCAGCCGGTGACCCGCGCCCCAGCCCGTCGGCGCGGCGCGTGGCCGCGGAGAAAAATGTCGACCCGGGCGACGTCGAGGGGACCGGGCGCGGCGGACGCGTGACCAAGCCCGACGTCCTGAATTTCCTGCAGGGCAGCGGTCCGCGGCGCGAGGAACGCGTCAAGATGACGCGCCTGCGCAGCCGAATCGCAGAGCGCATGAAGGAAGCGCAGAACACGGCGGCGATCCTGACCACGTTCCAGGAAGTCGACCTGAAAGCCGTGATGGACCTGCGCCGCCGGCATCAGGAGGAATTCACCGCCAAGCACGGTATCAAGCTGGGCCTGATGTCGTTCTTCGTTAAGGCCTGCACCGACGCCTTGCGCAAGTTCCCGGTTGTCAATGCTTCCATCGAAGGCGACGAAATCGTCTACCACGACTTCCAGGATATCGGCATCGCCGTGTCGACCGAGCGCGGCCTGCTGGTTCCGATCATCCGCAATGCCGAGAACCTCGGGCTGGCGGCGATCGAAATGGCCATCGCCGAATTCGCTGAAAAAGCGCGGGAAGGAACGATTTCACTGGACGAACTGCAGGGCGGCACGTTTTCGATCACCAACGGCGGAGTTTTCGGCTCGCTGATGTCCACGCCGCTGCTCAATCCGCCGCAGAGCGCGATCCTCGGCATGCACACCATCAAGCAGCGCCCGGTCGTCGTTGACGGCGAGATCGAGGTCCGCCCGATGATGTACCTGGCCATGAGCTACGACCACCGCCTGATCGACGGCAAGGACTCCGTGCAGTTCCTGGTCGCCGTGAAAAATGCGCTGGAGGATCCGGCCAGGCTGCTGCTGGGTTTGTAAATGAAGGAACGGAGCCATACGTCATGAGGTCCCGGATATTTGCTTCGCAAATTCCGGGATGACGTGGCACGATCAAACGGAACAGGGACATGAGTGAAAAATACGACGTTATCGTTATCGGCGGCGGCCCCGGCGGCTACGTGGCGGCCATTCGCGCGGCCCAGCTCGGGCTGAAGACCGCCTGCATCGACAAATTTACCGGCAAGGACGGCAAGCCTGCGCCCGGCGGCACCTGCCTCAACGTGGGCTGCATTCCTTCCAAGTCGCTGCTGGATTCCAGCAAGCACTATCACCACCTGCAAAACGACTACAAGGAGCACGGCATCCGCGCGTCAAAGGTGACAATGGACGTGCCGACGATGATCGCGCGCAAGGACGGCGTGGTGAAAAAACTGACCGGCGGCGTGCTGCAGCTGCTCAAGGCGAACAAGGTCACGTTTTATCACGGCACCGGCCAACTCGGCGCCGGCCGCCGGGTCACGGTGACGCCCGCGGACGGCGGCGAGGCCCGGGAAATCTCGGCCGAAAACGTGATCCTGGCCTCCGGGTCCGTACCGATCCAGATACCGAACGTGACCTGTGACGGTGAGCACATCGTCGACAACGTGGGCGCCCTGGATTTCGATACCGTGCCGGAAACCCTGGGTGTCATCGGCGCCGGCGTGATCGGACTGGAACTCGGCTCCGTATGGAACCGGCTGGGTTCGAAAGTCACGCTGCTCGAGGCGCTGCCGGACTTTCTCGCCATGACCGACGTCGACATCGCCAAGCAGGCCGCGCGCGTGTTCAAGCGGCAGAAGCTCGATATCCGCCTGGGCGCTTTCGTGCAAGGCGCGGAAGTCAAGAAAGGCAAGGTCCACGTCTCCGTGGAAATCAAAGGCAAGGCCGAGGAAATGGTCTTTGACCGCCTGCTGGTCAGCGTCGGCCGCAAGGCTTACACCGAGGGTCTACTCGCGGGGGACTCCGGCGTGCAGCTGGACGAACGCGGCCGGATCGAGGTGGACGACCTGTCCCGGACCAGTGCACCCGGCGTCTGGGCCATTGGCGACAGCGTGCGCGGACCGATGCTGGCGCACAAGGCTTCCGAAGAAGGCGTGGCCGTGGCGGAACTGATCGCCGGAAAACACGCCGAGATCCATTTCGACACCGTGCCCTGGGTGGTCTACACCGACCCCGAGATCGCCTGGGTCGGCCAGACCGAGCAACAGCTCAAGGAACAGGGCGTGCCCTACAAGGCGGGATCGTTCCCCTTCGCCGCGAACGGCCGCGCGCTGGCCGGCGGTAACGGCGACGGACTGGTCAAGATGCTGGCCCACGAGGAGACCGACGCGATCCTCGGTGTCCACATCATCGGCGCCAACGCGTCTGAGCTGATCGCGGAGTGCGTCGTGGCCATGGAATTCCAGGGCTGCAGCGAGGACATCGCGCGTATCGTCCATGCGCATCCCACGCTTTCCGAAGCGGTGCACGAAGCCGCCCTGCATCTCGACTCGAGAGCCATCCACCGCGCCAACTGATGAACACCATGAGCGAAATACCCGAAATTTTCCGCGCTTTTCGTATTCACAACGACGCCGACGGCTACCGCTCCGGCATCGAGGCAGCCCGCATCGACGAGCTGAGCGAGGGCAACGTGACCGTTCGCGTGGAATGGTCGGGCATCAATTACAAAGACGCCCTCGCCGCCACCGGAAAGGGCAAGATTCTCAAGCGCTACCCTCTTTGCGGAGGCATCGACGCCGCCGGCACGGTGGTGGCGTCGTCCAGCGAGCAATTCCAGCCCGGTGACCGCGTTCTGGCCAACGGCAGCGGCCTGTCCGAGAACCGCGACGGCGGCTTCAGCGAATACCTGCGGCTTCCGGAGGACATCGTCGTCCCCCTGCCCGACGGACTGACCGCACGCGA
>JASFSI010000058.1:0-8184 GCA_050114495.1 Lysobacterales bacterium
TGATGCCCTCGGCTTCCATGATGCCGGCTTCTTTGAGTGTATTCGCTTCCGTTCCGCGGCCGAGTACCGAGCCGGGCCGCTCCCTGACGCGGTCAGGGTGCACGTCGATCACGGTGTAATCCACCCCGGCTTTTTCCAGCGAGGCAGCCATGCGCGAACCAAAGCGGCCGACACCGGCCAGGATCCAGCGCCCGGTGGGCGGTTTTATCTCTTTGCGCAGTCTCGTGCCCGGCACGCTGATCAACCAGTCCTGTACCAGGTACTTGGCCGGCGATTCCAGCGCCAGCAGAAAGCGCTCGGCGAATATCGCATAAGGGTCCACCGGGTGGTCGGTGTTGAACGACATCATGTTGTGAATCACGTGACGGGTTTCCGCCCGCGCCATCACCGGCAGGTCCGGGCGCAGCAGCCGGCTGATAATCGAGATGGTCAGGTTGACATGGTCATTGTTCGTGATCGCGATCACGCCGAGGCAACGGGGGTTGGGTTCATCCGGGTTCAGGCCGGCGATTTTCAGCAGTTGCTGATCGGTTACCGAGCCGATGATCGAGGGAAGGTGGGCAAAATCTTCATCCAGCGCCAGGGCGTGCACGATTTTCTCGTCGCGCTCGATGATTGCGGCGCTGATCCCGCGCTTGAGCAGCCCCTTGACGATCATCCGGCCGGTAAAGCCGCAGCCGCAAACGATGTAATATCCGCCGCCAATCCGTCGAATGCGGCGTGCGAAGCGGCTCAGCGCCAGTACCGCCCGGAACTGGGGATCGACAAAAAGCGCGATGATGGTACCGATCGAGTACAGCCAGGCGATCACGTTCGGAAACAGGATGGCGTAGGTGTACATACGCTGGGCGTCGGTGAACGCATAGGGAACTTCGCCGAAACCGATCGTGGTCGCCATGATGGCCACGAAGTAAACGGCATCGAGAAAATTGACGCGAACCGGGTTGCCGGCTGCATCCTGTCCCGGTATGAACAGCATGCCGAGTACCGACAGCGAGTACACCAGGATCATCAGGATCAGCGGCGTGCGCATCCGCCGCATGGTCAGCCAGACGATGTCGTTCATGAACTGAGCGCTAGCGCCGAATGGTGATGGTTTCGGCTACCAGCAGGGTCACGGATATCAGGTTGGCAAGCAGTGCTCCGCCCGACAGCGAGACGATACTGGCCAGAACTTCGCTTGTCATGCCCATGTCTGAAACATTGACGGCCCAGCCCCAGACTCCGGCCGCGATGATCAGCTGAAGGTCGGCGACCAGGCTGGTGGCCAGCAGGACCGCGCCCAACTGGGAGCGGTCGCCGAACTTGATGATCGTGGCAATCAGGCTGACGGCCAGGGCGGCGCCGAGTTCGACGGCGTGATGGTGTTCCGGGTTGTCGATATCGCCGAGAAAGAAACCAAAGTTCAGTGTCAGAGCGAGGACAATGAAAAAACCGAATACGACTTTTTCGAAATTCACGGTAAGTGGCTCCCAAGGTTTCCGGATGCCACGTTAGCCTATAACCTTTCCTCCGGGTCCGCCAGCGGGATCGCCGTGATCCAGGCCAGGACGGCGATAACCGGACCGTCGAAATATTCCATCTGGCCGCTGCGCACCTGGCGGGACTGCAGCAGTTCATGCACCTGCATCAACGGTAAGCCGGGCAACGCCGTTGCTTCGACATCGCCGCTTGCCTGCAGCGCTAATGGACCCACGGCCGGGCTTCTTTTCTGCAGGTCGAGGTCGAGGTGAAGAAAGCGGCTGCGTCGCAGGGAAACGCTTCCGTCCAGTGTGAAATAATTCACCGCTTCGGGCCAGAGCGCCGGCAGCTCGACCAGGGGGCAGGGCGGCAGGAACAAGGGTGCATTCGCAGCCTCGTAACGCTCGCCAGGCAAGCCCGTCGTCCTGTCAATCACCTCTTCGGAGCGTGCGAGGGACTCGATGCGTTGCCGAAGGTCATCCGTCCAGACCGGCTGGTCGTCATGAATGCGCAGTACCGGAAACGGTTCCTTGTCGCTTTGTTCCCAGGCGAGATAGTGCAGCGGCCGGAACGGAGCGCTGAGGCGAAGCCGGCGCCAGGCATCGGACATCTCCGGCCCCATTTCGTCCAGCGCCACGGGTGCGTTCGGGTCCGGCATTTCGCCCAGCGGGCCGAGCAAGGGCGTCATCGATTGCGGATTGTCGGTTTCGCTGCATTCCGGATTTACGGCCGGGGCAGGTGCCGAGAAATCCAGCGCGGCAGAATAATCACGCAGAGCCAGCGTGGCCCTCGGTGCTGCATCGTGCTGCAAATGCTCCAGTACGAGGATTTCGACACGGTATCGCACGTCATCCTGTGCCCAGGAAGACGCGGGAAAAATACTGACAATATAGATTAATAATATTCTTAAATACATTGATATAATTATGTTTTATCTGGATTCAGTTCGCTCAACACACGCCGGGCTTCCTCGATGCGCCTGCGCGCATCCGTCTGTTGCAACAGTATGCGCAGCTTTTGCGGTCCCTGCATCCTGTAGTTTCCGCCGCTTTCCTGCATCAGGCGAACCAGAGCCTGCGGGTCTGCGTTGGATTGTTCGCTGAATTCGATGCGTCCGCCGCCGGGGCCGAAATCCAGGTGCGTAATGCCGATGCGCTCCGCCGTGCGTTTCAATTCGGCTATCTCGAACAGGTTTTTCACCGCATCGGGCAGCAGGCCGAAGCGGTCGATCATTTCGACCTGCAGTTCGCGCAGTGCGGCAGCGTCGCGCGCGCTGGCGATGCGCTTGTACAGGGTCAGGCGTGACTGCACGTCGGCCAGGTAGGTTTCGGGAATCAGCGCCGGCACGTGGAATTCCAGTTCCGCGCCGTGCCTCAGGGGTTTGTCGAGCGCCGGTTCCTCGCCGTTGCGCAGGGCTTCGACGGCTCGTGCCAGCATGTCGCTGTACAGGCTGAACCCGACCTGGTTGATCTGGCCGCTCTGTTCCGAACCGAGCAGTTCACCGGCGCCGCGTATTTCGAGGTCGTGCGTCGCCAGCGTGAAACCGGCCCCGAGTTCTTCCAGGGACGCGATGGCTTCCAGCCGCTTGCGTGCGTCGGCGGTCATGCTGCGCCGGTCGGGCACGACGAGGTAGGCGTAGGCGCGATGGTGGGAACGACCGACGCGGCCGCGCAACTGGTGCAGCTGCGCCAGGCCGAAGCGGTCCGCGCGGTTGATGACGATGGTATTGGCCGTCGGGACGTCGATGCCGCTCTCGATGATGGTCGTGCACACCAGTACGTTGAAGCGCTGGCGGTAGAAATTGAGCATGACCGATTCGAGCTCCCGCTCGGCCAGTTGCCCGTGGGCCACGCCGATCCGTGCCTGCGGCGCCAGCTCCTGGACTTCGCGGGCGATTTTCTGGATGTTGCGCACCTCGTTGTGCAGGAAGAACACCTGCCCGCCGCGCTGCAGTTCGCGCAGCAGCGCCTCGCGCAGCACCGCCCGTTCCCACGGGGTCACCAGCGTCTTGACCGCCATGCGCCGCGCCGGCGGCGTCGCGATGATGGACAGGTCACGGATGCCCGACATGGCCATGTTGAGCGTGCGGGGGATGGGTGTCGCGGTCAGCGTGAGCAGGTCGACTTCCGCCCGCAGCTGCTTGAGGCGCTCCTTCTGGCGCACGCCAAAACGCTGCTCCTCGTCGATGATCACCAGCCCGAGCTGTTTGAAACGGACATCTTTCTGGATCAGCCGGTGGGTGCCGATGACGATATCGATCTTGCCTTCCTGCAGCTTGCCGAGGACTTCGTTCACCTGCTTCGCGGTGCGAAAGCGCGAGAGCAGCTCCACGCGGACGGGCCAGTCGGCCAGGCGGTCGCTGAACGTGGAGAAGTGCTGCTGCGCCAGCAGCGTGGTCGGCACCAGCAGGGCCACCTGCCGCCCGGCCTGGACCGCGACAAAGGCGGCCCGCAGCGCGACTTCCGTCTTGCCGAAGCCGACGTCGCCGCAGACCACGCGGTCCATCGGCTGCGGCGAGGCGAGGTCGGAGACGACCGCATCGATGGCCTGCTGCTGGTCCGGTGTTTCTTCAAAGGGAAAACCCGAAGCGAACTCGGCATAGAGCTTACGGTCCAGCGGAAAAGCGAAGCCTTCGCGCGCCAGCCGCCGGGCGTACAGGTCCAGCAGCTCCGCGGCGACGTCCCGGACCTGGCGGGCAGCCTTGCGCCTGGCGGTTTCCCACTGCCGGCTTCCGAGCCGGTGCAACGGTACGGAGTCGGGTTCGCTCCCGGTGTAGCGGCTGACCAGGTGCAGACTCGAAACCGGCACGTAGAGCTTGTCGCCGTCGCGGTACTCGAGCATCAGGAACTCGGCCGGAAGGCCGTCGATCTCCAGGGTCTGCAGGCCCTGGTAACGCCCCACGCCGTGATCCTCGTGGACGACCGGCGCCCCGGGCGCGAGGTCCGAGAGGTTGCGGACAATCGATTCCGGGTCGCGTTCCCGCGCGCGGTGTTCCGCCCGGGGGCGGCTGCGTCCGCCGAACAGCTGCGACTCCGTAACCACCGCGATGGCGCCGTGTTCATCGTGCGGGCACTGGAATCCCTCGTCGATGGGCAGGACCGCGATACCGCTTGTCGCGTCGCCGTGCATGAACGCGGCGAAGGTGTCGCAGTCCCCGGGTTGAATGTCGAAGGCGTTCAGCGTGCTGCGCATGACCTCGCGGCGGCCCGGCGTGTCGGCGGCGAACAGGACCCGTCCGTCAAAGGCGTTCAGCCAGTCCTGCAGCACGGCAGCCGGTTCACGCCCGCGCTCATGGATGTGCAGGTCCGGCACCGGCTGGCTGCTGAAGCGCTGCGCCGTGCCGCGCCTGCCGAAGAGCACGGTGCGCGGACCGCCGGCCCAGGCGTTTTCCAGCTCCTGCGGCGTCAGGAACAGCTCGCCGGGTTCCAGGATCGGGCGTTCGATGTCGTGCCGGCGCTGCTCCCAGCGCTCCCGCGTGCGCCGCTGCTGCGCTTCGGCCGCGTCGTCGACGCCGTCCGCGAGGACCAACTGCGGCGCCTGTGCCAGGTAGTCGAGCAGGGTCGAGGTGTGCTCGTAAAACAGCGGCAGGTACTGCTCGAGTCCCTGCGGATGGATGCCGGCGCGCAGGTCCTGGTACAGGCTCACCTGCCGGGTGTCGACATCGAAGCGGTTGCGAAAGGCGCGCCGAAACGCTTCGAGGCTTTCCCGGTCGGCCGGGTACTCCCGCGCGGGCAGCATGTGGATGCCATCGACCTTTCCGGTGGAGCGCTGCGAGTCGGCATCGAATTCGCGAATGCTGTCAATTTCCTCGTCGAACAGGTCAATGCGGTAAGGCACGGCTGAACCGGAAGGAAACAGGTCGACGACCGAGCCGCGTACCGCGAACTGCCCCGACTGGTAAACCTGCTCGACCGACTCGTAACCCGCGTGCGAAAGGCGGGAACGGAACGAATCGATCGAGAGCCGGTCGCCGGCCGACAGGTCGAAACTGCGCTGCAGGATGTAGTCCGCCGGCGGCAGGCGCTGCATCAGCGAACTGATCGGGCAGAGCAGCAGCCCGCGCTGCAGCTTCGACAGTCCGGACAGGGTTTTCAAGCGCGCCGCGATAATGTCCGGGTGTGGAGAAAACGGGTCGTAGGGCAGGGTCTCGTGGTCCGGGAACAGCAGCACTGGCAGATCACCGCCGGCCAGCAGTTCCAGGTCCCTGTGCAACACCTGTGCCCGGTGCGAAGAGGCCGTAACCACCAGCACGGGCCGGTCACTGTCCGATGCGGCCGCGTGCAGAGCCAGCGCCAGGGCACTGCCGTGCAGGCCGTCCCAGCGGGTGACTCCGTCCGGGCGGCTCTCGAATCGTGCGTTGAACGGACTGGTTTTCACCGCAATTGTTTAGACGTTCAGGCGGCCTTGCCGCTCGCGGCATGGCCAAAGAAGGACTCGAGCAAAGTGAACTGCTCAGCCGCGGTCCTGGCGCGCATCAGTTGGCGGCGGGTTTCCGCGGCATCCTCGCGTCGTTCGAGGTACCAGCCGATATGCTTGCGTGCGACGCGCACGCCGGCGGCTTCGCCGTACGCGCGGTGCAGTTGTCGCAGGTGGCGTCGCATCACCGCGTGCACTTCCGTGGCGGTTGGCGGCGGCGGTACACGCCCGGTTTCCAGGTAGGCTCGAATCTCGCGAAATATCCACGGGTTGCCCTGGGCCGCGCGGCCGATCATCAACCCGTTCGCGCCGGTGAACGCCAGTACCTCGGCTGCCTTTCGCGGACCGTCGATATCACCGTTGGCGAATACGGGAATGGAGACGGCCGCGCAGATAGCGCGGATGGTCGCGTACTCGGCGTCACCGTTGAAGCGTTCGGAACGGGTGCGTCCGTGGACCGCCAGCGCGGCGATGCCCTCGGACTCAGCCATCTGCGCGATTTCGACGCCGTTCCGTTCGCCCGGTTCGGGGCCGGTCCGGATCTTGAGCGTCACCGGCACCTCGACCGCTGCAACCACCGCGGCGAGGATCGAGCGCACCAGGTGGGGATGCGAGAGCAGGGCGGAGCCGGCCATTTTTTTGCACACTTTTTTTGCCGGGCAGCCCATGTTGATGTCGATGATCTCGGCGCCGCGGTCGACGTTGTAACGGGCCGCGTCCGCCATCCATCGCGGGTCGCTGCCGGCGATCTGTACCGCGACCGGACCGGGTTCGCCGGCAAAATCACCGCGGATGCGGGCTTTTCGGGTGTCGCGCAGGGCCGGGTTTGCGGCGAGCATCTCGGAGACCGTGTAGCCGGCGCCGAGTTCGCGGCACAGGCGCCGAAAAAAGCGGTCCGTCACGCCCACCATCGGCGCCAGCGCCAGGGTGTTTTCGACGGTGTGAGGCCCGATCCGCATCATCGCTCGATGCTCCGCTCAGGCCAGTTCGCTGAAGATGCGCAGGCCGGCAACCCAGGTGCCGATGGCGGACCCGAGGTTGGAAAGAAAAAACACCAGCAGAATGCGGGTTGCCGGGTTCCGGAACCAGCCCTTGACGGTGGTGATGTCGTAGCGCAGGTTTTCGAGATCGGAAACACGCGGCTTGCGCAGCCAGGATTCCACCAGCCCCGTCACCATGCCCGCGGCGATGGTCGGGTTCAGGGAAGTCAGCGGCGCCGCGATGACGGCGCTCAGCACCGTCACCGGGTGTGCGCGGGCCAGAACGGCGCCGAGCGCGGCCAGTCCACCGTTGATTGCGACCCAGATGAAAATGAGCTGCCAGCCGAGTTCCGGGCTGCGCGAAAAGCCGATGATGAATCCGGTCAGGATCAGCGCCATGATGGCCCAGGGGATCAGTTTGGGCCAGCGGGCAGGCCGCGGCATGATGTTCAGTTCGCTGCTGATTTCGGTCGGTGAGCGTTGTTCTTCCTGCAGGTGCCGCGCGATGCCTTCCATGTGGCCGGCGCCGATGACCACCAGCACCCGGTGATTTTCCCTGCCGGCGTTCTCGGCCCTCAGGCGCGCGGCCATGAAGCGGTCGCGTTCGGCGATCAGGGCTTCGTACAGTTCCGGCGACTGTTCGGCGAACTCGGTGAAGGTCGACTCGAGGATGTCGCCTTCTTTCAGTTTTTCAATGGACTCCTCGTCGATTTCCTCGGAACTGATCATGCCGAGGGCAAGACCGGCCGATAGGTAAAGGCGCTTGTACCACGGCACGTTGGCGTAACTGCGCTTCAACGTGGTGGCCAGGTCCCGATCGACCAGCTGAAGCGGCAGCCCGAGTTCCTTTGCGGTTTCCGCCGCGGCGCGCATCTCTGCGCCGGGTTCGATGCCGAACTGCTCGGCAATCCGGCGCTGGTAGGCGCTCAGCGCCAGGTTTGCCATGACCAGGCCGGCCTTGCCCTCGCGGATGATCTTGTAAAGGTCGAGGTCGGTCCACTTGCGCTCGGATGTCAGCGAGTCGTAACGTGCCTGGCAGAGTTCCACCGCGATAGCGTCGAACTCGCCGGACCTGGAAAGCGCCTGCACGGCCTCCGCGCTGGCGCGGGACACGTGCGCGGTGCCGATGAGCGTGTATTGAACGCCGTCCCGCGTCACGGTGCGGGTGGGCTGGCGGTCCGGCACGGGGGTCACGTTTTCCGTGCCGGCGCTGTTTTCCGGATTATCGTCGGCGGGTATCGCCGGTACTTCCTCGGTCATGGGGTGCGCCTGATTTGCGAAGGGCGCAAGGATACCTTATTCGGTTGCGCTCAGTCTGCTTTCCGGT
>JASFSI010000059.1:0-8183 GCA_050114495.1 Lysobacterales bacterium
ACGCGGTTGCCCTTCGCGTGGACCTGCGCCACGTGCGAGACAAAGCCCCCGTGATCGTAATGAAAGGCCAGGCCCAGGCCACGCCCCGGGCCGGGATCACGGCCCCAGCCGGCGGCTTCCGCCGCCTTTTTCAGCGTGCCGGCGGTGCGCGCCAGGTCCAGCGGCGGTTCACCGAAGGAGCGAGAAAGCAGGTCCAGCCGGAATTCCAGCTGGTCTTTTTCCGCCGCCAGCGCGACCTCGTCAAAAAAACTCTGGTAGGCCCAGCAATAGGCCGAGTGCCCCGGTGAGCGCCACGGCCCGGTCGGCACGTTGCACTCGATGAGGGACTGCCGAAGGCGAAAATCCTTCACCAGCCCGGCGGGATAGTGACTTGAACTGAGAGACGCGCCCGAGACCGGTTCACCGCCGCGGCCGAAGCTAATGAAATGATGATCGAATGCCGACATGCGGCCGTCGCCGTCGATTCCTGCACGGAAGTGGTGCCATGCAGCGGGCCGGTAGAAGTCGTGCTGCAGGTCGTCTTCACGCGTCCACTGCAGCTGCACCGGGCGGCGCATTTCACGCGCGATCCAGGCCGCCTCGACCATGTAATCGTGCGTCAGGCGCCGGCCGAAGCCGCCGCCGATGCGCTCCAGCTCGATGTGGATGTCCTGCTCGTCCATACCCAGCGTTCGGGCAATGAGCGCCCGCGCGCCGCGCGGGTTCTGTGACGGCGCCCGCATGTCCAGTTTTCCGGATTCGTGGTAAATCGCGGTCGCCACCTGCGGTTCGAGGTTGGCATGGGATACGAAGGGATAGTAATAGCTCGCTTCGACGACTTTCTCGGCGCCCTCGAGCGCTTTCTCGACATCGCCGTCATGACGCATCGTGTTGCCGTCGCCGCCGGCCAGCTTTGCAGCCTCGCGTGCGTAGCCGGCACTGGAGTCGGCGTGCGAGGTCTGCCAGTGGACTTCGAGCGTCTCGCGCGCCTTGTTTACCGCCCACCAGGTTTCGCCGACGATGGCCACGCCGGGCATCAGGCCGGAAAGGTTGTCGGTGCCTTCAACGACAAAAGCGCGCACGATTCCCGGCTGACGCTCGACCGCCGCGGTGTTCGCCTTGTTCACCCGCCCGCCGAATACCGGGCACTTGACGAACTGGGCGTAGAGCATGCCTTCCATGCGCACGTCGCAGCCGAAAAGCGGCTTGCCGTGAATGATCCGGGCGTTGTCAACGCCCGGAACGAAGCGGCCCAGCAGTTTGAACTCGTGCGGCCGGTTCTTGAGTTTCAGAACGGAAACGTCGGGCACGGACTGGCGCGCCGCGGCTTCGAGCAGGGTCTCGTAGGCCGCGCTGCGGCCGCTTTCTTCGTGTCGTATCACGCCGTCCGCGGCAGCGAGGCTTTCAAAAGGCACGTTCCACTGCTGCGCGGCGGCCTGGGTGAGCATGTAAAGAGCGCCCGCACCGGCGATGCGCAGATCGTTCCAGCCATCCGGCGTGCCGCGGCTGCCGCCCACCACCTGCCGGCCGTAGCGGTCGTCCAGGGGAGCCTGTTCCACCTCGACCCGCTCCCAGGGGATTTCCAGGTGCTCCGCCACGACCATCGGGAACGCGGTCTTGACGCCCTGCCCTGCTTCCGGGTTCTTGCTGACGATGGTCACGCGGCCGTCCGGATGAATACGCACGTACAGATTCGGCACCCAGGTTTCCTCGCCCGCGGCGGCCGCCAGTCCGGTCCAGCCGACGCCGACGACCAGCGCACCCGAGGCCGCCAGGCTGACTTTCAGGAAAGCGCGTCGTGACGTATTGACTGCAGGTTTTTCACGGCCGCTCATGACTCACCTCCCTCTTCCGAGGCGTAATGGGCCGCGAGCTTCAACGCCTTGCGAATCCGGGGATAGGTTCCGCAGCGGCAGATGTTGCCGCCCATGGCGTCCTCGATTTCCTCGTCGCTCGGATCGGGATTCGTCCTCAGCAGGGCCGCGGCGGCCAGCACCTGGCCGCCCTGGCAGTAACCGCATTGCGCCACGTCCTCTTCCTGCCAGGCACGCTGGACCGGGTGATCGCCGGCGGGATGGAACCCCTCGATCGTCGTAATTTCAACGTTTTCCAGGGCTTCGACCGGCATCGTGCAGGAGCGCACGGCCTCGCCGTCGATCAGCACGGTGCAGCTGCCGCACAAGCCCACGCCGCAGCCGTACTTGGTGCCCACCATGTCCAGGTGGTCGCGCAACGCCCACAGCAGGGGCGTATCGGGCGAAACATCGAGCGTGTGCTTTTTCCCGTTGATGCTGAGCGTGACCTGTCCCATGCGGATTCTCCTCGGCCCCGGCGGCTACCGGTTTTCATGGCGCAATGCCCTGATGATAAAAAATGAGGAGGCCCCGTCAAGCACGGCGACTGTTGATCACGCTGAGCAAACGTTTTTTTTCACTATTTCTTTCCAAACGAAGCCGAAAATGTGAATAATCAAGGGAAGACTATTCTTGAATCTGCCGGCCCCTCGCCGGGTCGACTACGGAGCATCTGAAATGCGTCGCCTGGTCATTCTTCTTATTCTTGCACTGACACCCCTGCTCACCCTGGCCCAGAACCGCAGCGGAATGGGTGAAATCCGTGAACTCTGGGACGCCAACTGCGCCAGCTGCCACGGCGCCGATCTGAGCGGCGGCATGGCATCGTCCCTGCTGGACGACGAGTGGGCCAATGGCGGCAGCGACGAGGAACTCGCCGCGTCCATCCGCGACGGCATGCCGGATGCGGGCATGCCTGGATGGAGCGAGGCACTGGATGACAACCAGATCCGCGCCCTGGTCATCCTGATCCGGGAAGTCAGGATGCAGAGCGGCCTGGAAGCCCTGCGCAGAAGCCTCGAGGGTGATGTCGTCACCGCTGCCGGCCACGCCTACCGGCTGGAAGAAATTACCGAGTTCGACGGCATCCTGTGGTCCATCGCATTCCTGCCGGGTCAAGGCATGCTGGTGACCCAGCGCGACGGCGTCCTGTGGCGTTTTGAAAACGGTGAGAAGACCCGCATCGAGGGTACACCTGAGGTCTGGCAGCACGGACAGGGCGGACTGCTGGAAGTCGCCGTGCACCCGGACTACGCGGACAACGGCTGGATTTATCTTTCCTACAGCGAGAACAGCGGCGCCCGCGAAAACGGCAGGGATGCGGGCATGACCGCCGTCGTTCGGGGCAAGATCGAAGGCGACAAATGGGTCGCGCAGGAAACCCTGTTCCGCGTCGATGAAAAACACCACACCTCGGCTCGTGTGCACTTCGGTTCGCGCTTCGTATTCGACGACGGCTACCTCTACTTTGGAATCGGCGACCGGGGGCGCAAGGAACGCTCACAGAACCTGGACCGGCCCAACGGCAAGATATTCCGCATTCACGACGACGGCCGCGTGCCGAAGGACAATCCGTTCGTCGATACGCGGGGCGCGCTGCCGGAAATCTGGAGTTACGGCCACCGCAATCCGCAGGGCATGGACCTCGATCCATCGACCGGCCTGATCTGGGAAGCGGAGCATGGCCCGCGCGGCGGGGACGAAATCAACCTCGTCGAGAAAGGAAAAAACTACGGCTGGCCGGTCATCACCTACGGTATGAATTACGACGGCACGCCGATCACCAGCGAAACCCACCGCGAGGGCATGGAGCAGCCCCGCCTGCACTGGACGCCTTCCATCGCGGTGGCCGGCATCGATTTCTACGAGGGTGACGCCTTTCCGTCCTGGAAAGGAAAGCTGCTGGCCGGCGGACTGGCCTCGCAGGAATTGCACCTGCTGACCATCGAAGACGGCAAGGTCACCGCCGACGAGATCATCCTGAAGGACCGCGGGCGCATCCGCGATGTCGCCAGCGGACCGGACGGAGCGATTTACCTGCTGCTCACCGACGGCTCGCCGCGCACAGGGCGCATCGTCAAGATGCTGCCCGCCGACGGCTAAAGGTTGTAGTAAAGGTTCATCTCGAAGGGATGCGGTCGATTGCGGACCGCCGCCGCTTCCTTGTATTTCTCCTCGACCCAGCTGTCGATCAGTTCGCCGTTGAACACGTCGCCCGCCAGCAGGTATTCATGGTCCTCCTGCAGCGCCTCCAGCGCCTCTTCGAGGCTTGATGGTATGGCGCGCAGCCGCGCCTGTTCTTCCTCGGGCCAGCCGAAGACGTTGTCGTCAAAGGGGCCGAAGGCGTTCTCCTCGTTCGGCAGGATCCGGTTCTTCACACCGTCGAGGCCGGCCATCAAAAGCGCGCTCATGGCGAGGTAATAATTGCAGCTCCCGTCGCTGGTCCGGAATTCGATGCGCTTGGCCGCCTCGCTGGTGGCGTACTTGGGAATACGGATCGCCGCACAGCGGTTGGCCAGGCCGAAGAACAGCTTGACCGGCGCCTCGAAGCCCGGCAGCAGGCGCTTGAAGGAGTTCGTGCTCGGATTGGTAAAGGCTGTCAGCGAGCGCCCGTGTTCCAGGATGCCGCCGATAAAGCAGAGCGCGGTCTCGGACAGGCCGGCATAGCCGCCCTCGTCGTAGAACACGTTGCGGCCGCCTTTCCTGAGCTGGATGTGAAAATGCATGCCGTTGCCGGGCTCGTCGTAGAGCGGCTTGGGCATGAAGGTGGCGGTCAGGCCGTTCCTGAGCGCGCAGTTGTGGACGATGTCCTTCACGTACATCATCTTGTCGGTCACCAGTTCGAACGGCAGCAGTTCGGTCTCTATTTCCTGCTGGCCCGACAGGCCGACCTCGTGGTGGTGGTAGCGGATGGGACAGCCCACGCCCTCGATCAGGCGCACCATCTCCTCGCGCACCTCGGTGTACTTGTCGAACGGAATATCGATGTGGTAACCCTTGCGGTGGGCCACGGCCGTGCCGTCGGCGTCCACGTATCCGCCCGGCAGGTCCTCCTTGTTCTCCGCCGAGGTGAAACGGAAGCCTGCGCTGTACTTGCCGTTGTCGATGCGGGCCTCGTCGAACAGGTAAAACTCGAACTCGGGCACCCACAGCGACGTGTCGGCCACGCCGGAGTCGACCAGGTAACGGTGCGCGCGGCGGGCCACCGAGCGCGGATCCTTGTTCACGCCGACACGGGTGTCCGCATCGCAGATGTAACTGAGCATGCGAACCCGGGGCCGCTCGCAAAACGGGTCCAGGATGGCGGTACCCGGGTCGGGTATCAGCACCATGTCGCCGGATTCAACGGATTTCATGCCCGGAATGCTGGAGCCGTCGAAGGGAATGCCGTTCTGCATCACGTGGTCCAGCCGGCGGGAAGGAAAGGTGATGTGATACCAGTTCCCGACCAGGTCGGCGTATTTCAGGTCGATGCTCTCGATATTCCGTTCCGCGATCAGGCGCTTGAGGCTACTCGTTTCCATCAATCTTTACCTCGCTTCGACACAGCCGGAGGAGAAAAAATCACTGTGCGCCGCGGCGGCGGTTGAATCCATGAGGCGGATCAAGAAACTTGCCTGAGGCCGCGCTTTTTGCACAATAGGCAGCAACACTCTTCCCCGGAAAGAATACGTGAGCAGCGATCACTGCCATAACAGCGAGCACCGTACCCAGGACCTGGTCATTGGCGGCGGCATTGCCGGCATCGTCACCGCACTGGGCCTCCTCGACGGCGGCCGCAGCGTCCTGCTGCTCGATGCAGACACCGAGGACCGCTTCGGCGGACTGGCGCTGTGGGCCTTTGGCGGCATGGCGCTGGCGGGCACCGATGAACAGCGCCGCATGGGCGTCGAAGATTCCCCCGATCAGCTCTACGAAGACTGGGTGCGCTTCGGCGAACTCGAGCCCAGTGAAACCTGGCCGCTGGCCTGGGCGCGCTGTTACGCCGAGGAAAGCAAGGCCGAGGTCTACGATTGGCTGAAAGCGCTGGGGATGAAGTTCATGCCGGCGGTCAACCTGGTCGAGCGCGGCGATACCATCCGGGGCAATTCCGTGCCGCGTTACCACATTCTCTGGGGCACCGGGCGCGAACTGGTCCAGGTGCTGATCCGGCGCCTGCAATCGCACCCGAACCGCGACCGGCTGACCTTGCTGCATGGCCACCGCGCGACCGGGCTGGACTTTGAAAACGGGCGCATCACGGGCTGCCACGGCCTGTGCGAAGTGGCCAGCTGCGCTTTCAGGGTGCGCGCGGACAATACGATCATCGCGACGGGCGGCATCAACGGCAGCGTGGAGAAGGTACGCGAGCACTGGCCGGGGCACTGGCCCGAGGCCCCCAAGACCATCCTCAACGGCGCCAACCCGCTCAGCGACGGATGCCTCCATGACTCCGCCGGGCAGATGGGCGCCCGCCTGACACGGCTCGAAGACATGTGGAACTACGCCGCCGGCATTCCACATCCGCAGCCGCACTTCGAGGGCCACGGCTTGAGCCTGGTGCCCTGCAAGACCTGCCTGTGGCTGGACCCCGACGGCCAGCCCATCGGCCCGATGCCGATGGTGACCGGTTTCGATACCCGGCACATGTGCCGGCAGGTCGCGGACCACCCCTACACCTGGCAGATCGTCAACTACCGCATCCTGGCCAAGGAACTGGCCATCTCGGGCGCCGAGCACAACCCCAGGGTCGTGAACCACCAGTTTTTCGGCATGATGAAAAACCTGCTGTTCGGAAACCGCCAGCTCGCCGACCAGATGCTGGACGAGTCCAGCGAGTTCCTGTCCGCCGGCAGCTGGACGGAACTCGCCGCAAAAATGAACGCGCTGACCGGCGAGCAGCGGGTCACCGCGAGCGGCCTGCAGAAATGGGCCGACGAATTCGACGCGGCGGTGAAAGACCCGCAAAAGCGCGAAAACCACCCGGCCGTCAGGCGAATCAACGAAACACGCGAGTGGAAGGCCGACCGCCTGCGCACCTGCCGTCACCAGCGCATCGGTGACCCGAAAGCCGGGCCGCTGATCGCCATCCGCCTGCACTTCCTCAGCCGCAAGAGCCTCGGCGGCCTGCAGACCGACCTCGATTGCCGCGTCCTGGACCGCTCGGGTGAAGCCATGCCGGGGCTTTACGCGGTCGGTGAGGCAGCCGGTTTCGGCGGTGGCGGTTGCTCCGGAAAACGCTCACTCGAAGGGCATTTCCTGAGCAGCTGCGTGCTCACCGGGCGGCGCGCTGCACGCGCCATCTGCGGCGCTTGAAGAAATCAGCCGCCCCGCATGAAACCGGGCGCGGAGCGGCCTCGACGGATTACTTCTTCTCGGGAATCCGCTTCAGGGTCTCCATCAGGTAACCCCAGAATTTCTGCACTGAGCTGATCTGCACCTTCTCGTCCGGCGAATGCGCCCCGCGGATGTTCGGGCCGAAGGAAATCATCTGCATATCCGGGTAGTTGGTGCCCAGGATGCCGCACTCCAGGCCGGCGTGGCAGGCCAGCACCGGCGCTTTTTCCCCGAACAGTTCCTCGTACAGCGAACCCATCAGCTTGACGATCGGCGCGTCCGGTTTCGGCGCCCAGCCGGGGTAGGCCCCGCTGAGGTCGACGTCGGCTCCGATCAGCTCGAACAGGGAGCGGATCTCGTGGGCGAGTTCCATCTTTTCGCTGTCGACCGAACCGCGGGTCAGGCAGAGCATCCTGTATTCGCCGTCTTTGGCGGTAACGCTGGCCAGGTTGTTCGAAGTCTGCACCAGGTTGTCGATATCCGGGGACATCCGGTGGATACCGCTCGGGCACACGGCCACCGCCCGCAACAGGGCCGCCTGGTAATCCGGCTCGATGACCTGCAGCGGCACGTCCGTGGCGTCCAGCAGCACCACCAGGTTTGGATCGGTGGTGGCGTACTCGGCCTTGAGCACCTGTTCCATGTCCTTGACGAAGGCCTCGAACTCGGCCGCCCGGGAGGCGGGAACGACGACGGTGGCAAAACCTTCCCTGGGAATCGCGTTGCGCAGCCCGCCGGAATGGATCGCCGCGATGCCGATGCCGCAATAGTTGTCGGCCTCGAGCAGGATGCGGTTCAGCAGCTTGTTGGCGTTGCCGCGGCCGAGGTGGATGTCCATGCCGGAATGCCCGCCGGTCAAACCCTTGACGGCGATGTCGTAGGCCTTGCAGCCGGCCTCGACAGGAACGGAATCGAAGGTTCCGGTCACGGTCACGTCGATACCGCCGGCGCAGCCGATCGTGATCTCGCTGTCGTCCTCGGAATCGAGGTTGAGCATGATCTCGGCATCCAGGAGGCCGCCCTTGAGGGCCATCG
>JASFSI010000060.1:0-8061 GCA_050114495.1 Lysobacterales bacterium
GCCCACCGTCTCGCGCACTTCGGGCACGTCCTGCACGGGCGTTCCCTGCGCGGCAGCCCCCGCCGTGACAGATTCACTACCGGCATAGCCGGCAGGCTCCAACGGCTGGGCGCTGGACACTTCTGAGAGGCGCTGGTCCAGGTCCAGGTACTGGTCACGCTGCCTGCGCTTGAGGTTTTCCAGCTCCCGGGCCTGTTCTTCCATCATGCCGCGCAGCGTACGAACCTCGTCCTGGAGTTCCTGCACCTGGATGACCAGGTTCGCCATCATCTGGGGATCGGCTTCCTGTGCCGGGAGGGGGGCGGATAAAACGATGGCCAGCACGAGGCCGGCCATCGGAATTTTTCTGAACGTTCTTTGCGACATATTACTTGGCCGTGTAAACGATCTCCACGCGGCGGTTCATGGCCCAGCATTCCTCGTCGCTGACGCGACAGGTCGGGCGTTCTTCGCCGTAACTCACAACGTTCATCTGGCTGCCGCGGCCGCCCTGGGCCGACATCAGCCCGGATACCGCGTTGCCGCGACGTTCGCCGAGACCGAGATTGTACTCACGCGTACCACGTTCGTCGGCATGGCCTTCGAGCGTCATGCGCGCGCTGCTGCTGGAAGCCAGGTAGGCTGCATGCGCTTCGACGATCGGGCGATACTGCGGAAGCACCGTGGACTTGTCGAAATCAAAATAAATGACGCGCTTGGACAACAGGCTTTCCGGATTGTCGAAATTATCGGCGTTGGTGTAGTCACGCGGATCGAGGGCCGGCTTGGTATCGACCTGGACCGGGGGCTTCTCTTCAACCTGCGCCGGTTCGTCGACCGGTTCCGGCGTGGATTTGCAAGCCGCAAACGTGAACGTGATCATCAATGCGAGAGTCAGTCGCCATGCGCTTTTCATCATTACCTCCTGGTTATAGACCGGGCCGTCCACAACAGCCCCACGCAGTAAATTCAATTGTTCAGCTATTCTACCTGATAACGGGTGACCATGCGGGCTCCCGAACATCCCCTTCGCTGAGAATCAGCCGGGTCCGTACGCTGCCGTCGGCCGACACGGCCGACAGCACGCCGCGGTCACCTTCACGGGTCGCATAGAGGATCATGCTGCCGTTCGGTGCATAACTCGGCGACTCGTCCATTCGGCCCGGGGTCAGGATCGTGAAACGCTCGGACTCGATATCCCAGACGGCTATACGATACTCGTTTCCCTTACCCTGCGCTACAGCGATTTTGCGGCCGTCCGGCGAGATGCTGGCACGGGCGTTGTACTCCCCTTCCAGCGTCACCCGCTCAGGGCTTCCACCCCCCGCCGGAACCCTGTAAATCTGCGGCCGGCCCGCGCGGTCAGACGTGAAATACACGTAGCGACCGTCCGGCGACCAGGCCGGTTCGGTATCGATGGACCAGTGCTGAACAATCTGCTTGGTAAGCCCGGTCGCCATGTCGCGCACGTAAATTTCCGGGTTGCCGGTGCGGGACAGGGTCAGCGCCAGCTTGCTGCCGTCAGGCGAGAACGCCGGCGCGCCGTTGATGCCCCGGCCGCTGGATACCAGTTCGCGGGCGCCCGTGGCCACGTCCTGCACGTAGATGGCGCTGTTGCCCTGTTCGAACGAAACGTACGCCAGGCGGCGGCCGTCCGGCGACCAGGCCGGCGAAAGCAGCGGTTCCGGCGAACCGACGATGGACTGCGGCCCGAAACCGTCGGCGTCCGCAACGACGAGTTCGTAATGCGTCTCTCCACCGGTTCCCGTGGCGGTCACGTAGGCGATGCGCGTGGAAAACGCGCCCGGCACGCCGGTCAGCACCTCGTAGATCGAATCGGACACCTTGTGCGCCCCGAAACGGAGATCGCCCGGACCGACCGTGGTGATGCGCGAGAGCAGTCGTTCCTGCTTGTGCACGTCGAACAGTTCGTAGTGGATCTCGTGCCCCTGCCCGTCGGCCGGCGTACGCACCTTGCCGATCACGATGTAGTCCACTTTCAACAGCCGCCAGGTCCCGAAACGAATCCCCTCGGCGTCGGTGGGCCTGTCGGGCATGTCCTCGACCGCCATCGGGTCGAACAGGCCGGAACGGTACAGGTCGTTGGCCACGATCTGCTCCACCGTGTCGATCGGCGGGTAGCCTTCTTCCAGCCACTCGAAAGGCACGACCGCGATCGGCAGCGCGCTGGGGTTTCCGTCTACGATCTCGATCTGCAATTGCGCCTGCACCGTCCCGGCAAGGGACAGCAGGAATGCGAAAACAAGGATCCGCCTGGCAAGTCTGTTCACGTTATCAATCACCACTGTAAGTAAAAATGAATTCGATTTCGCGGGAGAACACGTCCTCAAAACCGCGATACGGAAGAATACCGGTTCGATCCACCGCGGCCAGGATCGAGCGCCGCGTCGCTTCGTCGCCGTTGCAGCGCCCGACCAGGCTGGACGAAATGACCTCACCGCCCGGAATCTGCACAACACGCACCGTGCAGCGCAGCCCGGCCTTTGCCGTCGGCGGCCGCAGCCAGTTGTCCGTCACCACGGCCGCGATGGTCGCCACGTACTGTTCCCGCAGAGTAGCCTGCCGGCCGGCGCGGAACGCGCGCTCCTGGTCAGCCTGTTGCTGGGCCTCGAAGGCTTCACGCTGCTTTTGGGCTTCATCCTGCTTCACGCGCTCGCGCTCGGCTTCCAGCTGCTTGAGGCGTTCTTCCTCCAGCTTGCGCCGGCGCTCGGCCTCCTCGCGCTGCCGCCGGATCTCGTCCAGTTCGCGCTGCTGCTTAAGACGCTCTTCTTCCAGTTTGCGCTCGCGCTCCTGGCGCAGTTTCATCAGCCGGTCCTGGGCCTCGCGCTGGCGCTGGGCTTCCAGTTCACGCTGGCGGCGCGCCGCTTCTTCCGCTTCCAGTTTTTCACGCTCGCGTTGCTGGCGAAGCTGCTCTTCGCGCTCCTGGCGACGCTCCTGCATTTCCTGCGCGCGCCGTGCCTCGTCGCGCTGTTTGCGGATTTCGCTGGTATCGACGATCACCGCCTCGATGGCGATGTGCTGCAGCTGCGGTTTGCGGAATGGCTGCCAGTTCATCGTTCCAATGACGATCAGTGCAGCCATCAGCAGGTGCACGCCGACAGCGGCCGAAACGGCCACCGAGTAATCGCGAAATTCCCGTAAGGAAATCACTGTCTACCCTGAGTCGCCGTCCTGGCCATAGCCCAGTTCCGCGGGGTCGCTCATCAGCCCGACCTTGCTCACGCCCGCGGCCTGGAGCAGCGCCAGCGCGCCGTAAACCTGTCCGTAACTGGCGCCTTCGTCACCGCCGACCAGGACCTGGATCGACGGGTTACGGCGCACGATCGCGGCCACGGTGGTTTGCAGGGTTTGCGGGTCGATGAGACCGCTGGAGGTGCCATCCAGGTCACCGCCCGCGTTCAGGTAGAGATCGCCGTTGGCCAGCACGGTCACTACCAGCGGCTCGTTGTTTTCCTCCATTTCCATCGGCTCGGCGTCCGCCTTGGGCAGTTCGACTTCAACGCCCAGGTTCAGCATCGGCGCGGTGATCATGAAGATCACCAGCAGCACCAGCATCACGTCGATGTAGGGAACGACGTTGATTTCGGACATCGGCCGGCGGCGGCCCTGCAGCTTCTCCATTTCTCGCTACTCCTCGACCAGGAGGTGCGCCTGGCGCTGCAGGATGCTGGAAAACTCTTCTTTGAAATTGTCGTAGCGTACTTCGAGCCGGTCGACCTGGTTCGAGAATCGGTTGTAACCGATCACGGCCGGTATCGCGGCGAACAGGCCCATGGCGGTGGCGATCAGCGCCTCGGAAATGCCCGGCGCCACCATGGCTATGGTGGCCTGGTTGACGTTGGCCAGCTGGTGAAAGGACGTCATGATGCCCCAGACCGTGCCGAACAGGCCGATGTAGGGGCTGGTCGAACCCACCGTGGCAAGAAAGTTGAGGCGCAGTTCCAGTTCCTCGGTCTCGCGCGTCAGCGCGATGCGCATCGCCCGCTGTGCGCCCTCGACCATGGCGTTCGGCCCCATGCGGCCCTGCTGGCGCATGCGCAGGAACTCGGAAAAACCCGATTCGAAAATCTTTTCCATGCCGTCGGTGTTGCGGTGACTCGTGGTGATGCTCTCGTGCAGCGCGGTCAAATCCGTGCCGGACCAGAATTTCTCTTCGAAAACGTCGGCTTCTTTTTCTGCCCGGTTCAATACCTGGCGCTTGCGGAAAATAATGATCCAGGATGCGACCGAGGCCAGCAGCAGGAGCAACATGACGCCCTTGACCAGCCAACTGGCCTGCATGACAAGGTCGAGAATCTGTAGTTCGTTCTGCATTTACGTTTTTCCTATTGCTCCAGTTTCTGTTTTATCCAGCCCGGCATGCGCGCCGGCTTCATCGTGTCTGCGTGCAGCAAAACGGCGATTACTTCGGCGGTCGCGATGACCGCGTCGTCGCCCCGGCGCGTAATCACCTGGTGAAAGCGCTGCCGCACGCCCCTGGTCCCGTGGTAATCCGCGCTGACCGCCAACTCGTCGTCCAGCTTCGCCGCCTGCCTGAACTTGACGTTCATTTCCGTCACCACCCAGAAGAAGCCGTGTTTTTCCTTCAGCTCCATCTGATGGATGCCTTTTGCCCGCAGGAGTTCCGAGCGGGCACGCTCAAAAAAATTGAGGTAACGGCTGTGGTAAACAACCCCGCCGCCATCGGTGTCTTCCCAGTAAACCCGAACCGGCCAAGAAAAATTTGCTGTTTCCTCTCCACGCATTACTGCCCTTCCTCAGGCGATGGGGTCAGGGTAGCCGAGCTACGCCGACCCCGGGCTTATGATCGTCCCCGCTCCGCAGCGGGCAAAGTTTCTCTTTGCCTGTAACTACGTTCCTTGCATCAAAAAAGGGTTAATTCAACTCCCTCAGGACCCGAACAAATCGTTTTCGCTTTTTTCACCCATCTGCAGGCCAAAGTGCCGGTAGGCCCGGGCGGTGGCCACGCGGCCCTGGGCCGTACGCGTGATATAGCCTTGTTGAATCAGGTAAGGCTCGATCACGTCTTCGACCGTACCCGCCTCTTCCGACAAGGCGGCAGCGATGCTCTTGACACCGACGGGACCGCCGTCGAAGTGCTCGATGATCATCTGCAGCAAACGCCGGTCGAGCGTATCGAAACCTTTTCGGTCCACGCGCAGCATTTCCATGGCCGCGTCGGCAATGGGCTGATCGATAAACCCCTCGCCCTTGACGTCGGCATAGTCGCGTACGCGGCGCAGCAAGCGGTTGGCGATGCGCGGCGTGCCGCGCGAGCGGCGGGCGATCTCCATCGCTCCTTCATTATCGATGCCGATCTGCAGAATTCCTGCCGATCGTGTGACGATCCGGGACAATTCTTCCGGGCTGTAGAATTCGAGACGCTCGACGATGCCGAAACGGTCGCGCAGCGGCGAGGTCAGCAGACCGGCGCGCGTCGTCGCGCCGATCAGCGTGAAACGGGGCAGCTCCAGCTTGATCGAGCGCGCCGCGGGTCCCTCGCCGATCATGATGTCGATCTGGAAATCTTCCAGGGCCGGGTACAGCACTTCCTCGACCACCGGCGACAGGCGGTGGATCTCGTCAACGAACAGCACATCACCCGGCTGCAGGTTGGTCAGCAGGGCCGCCAGGTCACCCGCGCGTTCCAGCACCGGGCCCGAGGTCTGTCGCAGCTGAACCCCGAGCTCGTTGGCCACGACGTGCGCCAGCGTGGTCTTGCCGAGACCGGGCGGGCCGAAAATCAGCACGTGGTCCAGCGCCTCGCTGCGCCGTCGTGCCGCTTCCAGGAAAATACCCAGCTTTTCGCGCATCGCCGGCTGGCCGATGTACTCGTCCATGGTGCGGGGCCGCAGGGTCGCGTCGACCTCGAAATCCTCGGCGCGGTCCTCGGCGGTAATCACGCGGTCGTCGAGTTCGGTCATATTTTCTGAACCCTTGATTGAAGCGCCAGGCGGATGATTTCCTCGGTTTCGGCATCCGGCGTGGCGACCGCCTGCACCATGCGGCTGGCCTCCTGCGGCTTGTAGCCGAGCGCGATCAGCGCGTTTTTGGCCTCGGCCGACGCCCCGGCAGCCGCCGGCGCTCCGCCGCCCGGCAGGCCGCCGGCTGGCCCGGGAAGGTCGTCCAGCTTGTCGCGCAGTTCGATGATGATGCGCTCGGCCGTTTTCTTGCCAATTCCCGGCAGCCGGGTCAGCGCCGCCGTGTCGCGGTCCCTGACGTATTGCGTGAGCTCGGCTCCGCTGGCGCCCGACAGGATCGTCAGCGCCAGCTTGGCGCCGATGCCGCTGATCTTCAGCAGCTGCCGGAACAGCGTGCGCTCGGCCTCGCTGGCGAAGCCGTAAAGGGTGTGGGCCGTGTCGCTGACCGAAAGATGGGTCAGCAGAACCAGTGGTTTACCGGTCTCGGGCAGATCATAGAACACCGATAACGGCGCCTCGACCTCGTAACCGACGCCGTTGACGTCGATCACCAGAAGAGGGGGGTGTTTTGAAACCAGGGTCCCTGAAAGCCGCGAAATCATCGTTGAAGAGCCTGCATCCGGTTCACGCTCTGCTGCGTATGCTGGTGACATAATGCCACAGCCAGCGCGTCCGCCGCGTCTTCGACGGGCGTTTCCGCCAACTGCAGCAAAACGCAGACCATGTGCTGCACCTGCACCTTGTCCGCGCCGCCCCTGCCGACGATGGCCTGCTTGACGGAACGCGGCGAATACTCGAAGACGTTCAGATCCTCGCAGATCGCCGCGCAGATCGCCGCGCCGCGGGCCTGCCCCAGTTTCAGCGCCGAGGACGCGTTCTTGCTGACAAAAACGTTCTCGACAGCCACCTCGTCCGGGCGGTGTTCTACGATCAGTTCGCGCACGCCGTGAAAGATGATGCCCAGGCGCTCGGGAAACTCGCCCTTGCCGGTCTTGATGACGCCGGAAAGCACGACCGCTGCGCGATCGCCCCGAACATCGATGATGCCGTAACCGGTCACCCTCGAGCCGGGATCGATGCCGAGTATTCTCATTCGTCCTCGTACGCTTCGTCGGGAATATCGGCGTTCGAATAGACCGCCTGGGTATCGTCGAGGTCTTCGAGGATATCGAGGAACCTGAGCACTTTTCGACCGGTCTCCACGTCCAGTTCCACCTCGATGCTGGCGCGCATCGTGACTTCCGAGTTGGCCGGCGACAGGCCGGCTTCCTCCATCGCCAGCACGACATCGGCGTACTCTTCCGGCGAGGTCAGCACCTCGATGGAGCCGTCGTCCTCTGTAACCACGTCTTCGGCACCCGCTTCCAGCGCCGCTTCCATGACCTCGTCCTCGGAGGTGCCCGGCGCGAAGTTGACCACCCCGATCTTGGAGAACAGGTAGGCGACCGAACCATCGGTGCCCAGGTTGCCGCCGTGCTTGGAAAAGGCGTGGCGCACCTCGGCGACCGTGCGGTTGCGGTTGTCGGTCAGCGTGTCGATCATGACCGCCACGCCGCCCTGCGCATAACCCTCGTAACGGATTTCCTCGTAGCTGACGCCTTCGAGTTCACCGGTCGCTTTCTTGATGGTGCGCTCGATCGTGTCCTTGGGCATATTGACCGCGTTCGCCTTCTGCATGGCCAGCCGCAGGCGGGGGTTGGCATCGGGATCACTGCCCCCTTCGCGGGCGGCGACGGTCAGTTCCCGGTTGACGCGCGTGAAGATCTTTCCGCGCTTGGCGTCCACCGCCTTCTTGCGGTGCTGGATGTTGGCCCATTTACTGTGTCCAGCCATCGGTCTTGTTTCCCGTTGTAAGTAAACCGCTTATTTTATCATGAGCCGGTGGACTCGAAAGTTCCGGTCTGCAGGAAACGAGCCGCGAGTTCCGCCACCCGCGGCGAATAGATCAGGCCGGTATGCGTCACCGGCAGCACCCGGTGTTCATCGAGCCAGCTTGTGTGCGTTTCGTCCAGCGCGACGGTGCCGTCCCCCGGCCCGTCCAGGCCGCCGACGAGCCAGCCCAGACCGATCGGGCGGTCACCGGCAATCATGCCCGCTTCACGCGCCCCGGAGAACGCGCTGTAGCCGCTTTCCAGCGTTT
>JASFSI010000061.1:0-8023 GCA_050114495.1 Lysobacterales bacterium
ACTGGTCCGCCGCGGCATCCTGTTCGCGGGGCTGGACGTGATCGGCGACTGGCTGACGGAAATCAACGTCACTTCCCCTACCTGTATCCGCGAACTCGACAGCCAGTACGGGCTGAACATTGCCGGCGAACTGTTCGATGCGCTGGAGTCGGGGCTGGACTGATCGGCCGTGGTTCCCGAGGCAATGAGGAAACGGGGGATTTACAGCGACTGGATGGCGGGAGACCGCTTCATGCTGTTCCTCGTTATGGCCATCGCCGTGCATGCCGCGGTTCTGTTCGGCGTCCGATTCGGAGTCGATCTGTCCGCTGAACCCCGGCTCGCGGACACCCTCGACGTCGTGCTGGTCCAGTGGCGCTCGGAGGATGCGCCGGAGGAAGCGGATTACCTGGCCCAGGTGGACCAGTCCGGGGGCGGCGATACGGTCGAAGCGACACGGCCAACCGCCGAGACGAGCACCCCGGTGCCGGTACCTGAGCGCGGGGAAGATTCCGCCGACAGCGAGGAATCCGTTCCGAACGTGAGCCTGGAGACCCGCGAGATCGTCGCGCGCGAAGCGGACCGGGCCCGCACGCAGCAGACCGACGTGGAGCAGCCGGAACAGGAACTGCCGACGGCGGCTGATCTCATGCAGCAAAGCAGGCAGATGGCCAGCCTGGAAGAGGAAGTCAGCCAGGAACGGAACTGGAAGTCGAAATTGCCGCGCCGCGAGTTCATTTCGGCCAATACGCGGCAGTACGAGTTCGCGGCGTACATGAGCGCCTGGGTTTCAAAGGTCGAGCGGGTGGGGAACCTGAATTATCCCAGTGAACTGCGTCGTAAAAAGCTGCACGGCGACCTGGTCCTGACGGTGGGAATCCATCAGAACGGCACGGTGGAGAGTATCAACGTCAAGCGCAGCTCCGGCATCTCGGAGATCGATGAGGCGGCCATTTCCATCGTGCGCCTGGCCGCGCCTTACGCGCCCCTGCCGGAAAACATCAGGGACCGCGTCGACATTCTCCATATCACTCGCACCTGGCGCTTCGAATCGGCCCTCGGCGTTGGCGGCCGTTAAAGACCGTACTTCCTGAATCGCGCTGTCCGGGCCGTTCTTTCGGAATCGTGCGCCTGTTTTGGCGCCTCGTTCGAGGTGCCCTCACATTCGGCCCGCTAGAACGGGTCGCTTCGGAGGTGCGTCCCTGTCACCTTCGAAGCTCGATTGGCCATCCTGGCCAATCGACCCTGCGCAGGCCTTATGCTCGGCGCCTTCACTTCATGGCTGCTCGATTCCGAAAGAACGGCCCGGCCGGCTCTTTCCTTTCCGTTATTGAGCTGGACGATCACGACGAACGGCCCGGTCAGACCTTGATCACCTTCCCGGTGGTTCGATCGAACCGAACGATTGGGCTGGCCTGGTGTTGTGTGGGGTGGTTCGTGTCAATCTGTTGACCCAGGCTGAGGTGCCTCTACCCCCTTGCAGCTGCTTCGGTTGTCGGGAACAACCGAAGAGTGCCCAGGGATGGCTTGAACGTCCGCTGGAAGGGGGTAGAGGCACCGAGGTTACGAAGAGAGTTCGGCTTTGAGGCAAGGAGCTAGGCAAACGGCCGTTCGCGGAATCGGCCCAGCCTCAGTTCGACGATATTGTTGTCCGGATCACGGATGTAAACGGACGAGCCGAAGGCCTCGGCGCCGTAACGCACCTCGAAATCACCGACCTCGACACCGTGTGATTCCAGCCAGTTTCGCAGGTCGTCTTCCGAAATGGCCTCGATCTGCAGGCAGAAATGGTCGACGTTTTTTTCGGTACCGGAAGGCGGCGGGCCTCCGGCGCGCCCCAGTTCGCTGTCCACGTTGACCAGGTCGATCAGCGACTGTCCGGCACGCAGCTGGGTCAGGCCGACATGGGCGGGCAGCGTGCGCTCCACCGCGCAGCCGAGCACAACCGAGTAAAAGTGGATCATTTCATCCAGCTGCTGCGTCCGTAGCACGATGTGATCGATCATTTTTACCTTGATCATGTTTCCTCCGATCCGATCCATTTCTTTACCCGCGGGGCCCGGTAGTTTTCAAAACGATCGAGCATCTGCGCTGCCGAGTCCTCGATGATTATCATGGGCCGGTATGCTTCCTTGACGAACTGATGCTGTATCGCTTTTTCGAGGAAAGCAGATAATTCGTCATAGTACGAATCGATATTCAGCAATCCGCAGGGTTTGGCATGGTGTCCAAGCTGGGCCCAGGTCAGCATTTCGAAAATTTCCTCGATCGTACCCCAGCCCCCGGGAAGGGCAATGAACCCGTCCGACAGTTCCGACATTTTCGCCTTTCGCTCGTGCATCGAGTTTACGATGATCAGTTCGTCGAGACCCCGGTGGGCAATTTCCTTGGTAGAGAAAAAATGCGGCAGCACGCCGATTGCCGAGCCGCCCGCTTCCAGCACACCGTCTGCGACCGCGCCCATCACGCCGACGCTGGCGCCGCCATAGACCAGTCCCAGCCCGCGATTCGCCAGTTCTCGGCCCAGTTCGCGGCCGGATTGCCTGAAGACCGGTTTCGAACCGGGATTTGAGCCGCAGTAAACGCAAATCCGTTTCATCGGGCTATTCTAAACCCGGCCCGAGGATCTTTCCCCAGGCCTTTTTCTTGGCTTGAAAATCCATACCGGCGTTCGCCGGGCTGGTCGAGGGAAGACGGGTGCAGGAAATGCCGGCCGCCTTCGGCCCGAGGCCGGGGCGTACGCGCCGCAGATACAGCGATTCCGCTTTTGCGCCATTGAAAAATACGTGACGGATGGCCTGCTGTTCCTCGAAGAAACTGCGAAAGTCGTTGGTCGCCGCGGTTTGTTCCTCGATAGCCGAATCCAGGCTGCCCGGCCGGATGCAGTCTCTCAGCACGTCCCAGATCGCGATTCCATGATCGGCAACGGCCTCGGCACGGCGCTCATAGTCTGGCGCTTCGATGCCAAGCAGGTCGCTGAGGATTGGCCAGAACGCGTTGCGCGGGTGGGCATAGTACTGACCGCGTGCAAGCGATTCGCGGCTGGGCATGCTACCGAGAATGAGAATGCGTGCACCGGGCCT
Source organism: Lysobacterales bacterium (assembly GCA_050114495.1). Lineage (GTDB taxonomy): Bacteria > Pseudomonadota > Gammaproteobacteria > Xanthomonadales > SZUA-36 > JABDPF01. Next base: position 3,063 of record JASFSI010000061.1, read on the forward strand.
GGCCAGCGGCGGGAAGCCGTGAATGCGCGCAGAGTCGGTGTTCTTCACAGGCCCGATATCAATGGCCCCCGGACTGGAGCCAGTTCTCACAAATCAGTTGAGCGGCGATGGCGTCGATGCGCTCGCTGTCCTTGCGTCGCAGGGTTCCGGCGGCCCGTTGTTCCACGAAGCGCGCTTCGGCGGATCGCGAGGTCAGGCGCTCGTCGACGTATTGCACCGGCCTGGAGTAGCGTTTTTCCAGCGCAGCGCCGAATGCACGGGCTTTTTTCGACATGTCGGTTTCTTCGCCTTCCGCCCCGAGCGGCAGGCCGACCACGAACAGTGCAGGTTTCCACTCCCTGTCCAGGCGGTCGATGGCCGTCCAGTCAGGGGTGTTGCCGTGTTTCACGGTCTCCAGCGCGGTGGCGGTGGAGGTCAGGGTCTGGCCGACCGCGACCCCGATGCGGCGCAAGCCAAAATCAAAGGAGAGCACATAAGCGGCGCCCGGCCCGTCATCAGGCATGGCCGGCTTCCGAGTGCAGCCTATCGGCCCGGATGCCCAGGCGGCTCATGGCGCGATCAAAGCGTTCCGGCACCGGCAGGTCGAAGACGATCGCCGTGTCGGCGGAAACAGACAGCCAGGCGTTGGCCAGCATTTCGTTTTCCAACTGTCCGCCGCCCCAGCCGGCATAACCCAGCGCGACGATGAACTTGCCCGGCCCGTCGCCGGACGCGATGTCCGCCAGGACGTCACGCGAAGTCGTGACCATGATGTCCTGGTTGATCATCAGGCTGGATTCGTACCCTTCCACCGGGCTATGGAGTACGAAACCCCGGTCCGGCGAGACCGGCCCTCCCTCCAGTACGGGTAGGTTTCGAACATCCTCCTCGCTGCATTCGAGTTTGAGCTGCGCGAAAATTTCGCCCAGCGTGTAATCAGAGAGGCGGTTGATGGTGATACCGATTGCACCCGCATCGTTGTGCTGGCACATCAGGGTCACGCTGCCGGCAAAATTATCGTCGACCATGCCGGGCATCGCGATCAGCATCTGGCGCTCGAGAAAGCCGCCACCGGTTGTTATTGGTTCGCTCATGAAGTTCAGATTGGGCTGTGAAGAAACATTTTTCAAGTGCTGCTTGATACAATGCCGGCAGCATGCCGAAACGCTCGCCCGCCGCAAACTCCGAATCGCCGAACGATCGCTTGAAGCGATCGGTTCGAAGCTATGTCCTGCGCGCCGGACGGGTAACCGAGGGCCAGCGGCGCGCGCTCGATGAACTCTGGCCGGTTTTCGGCATCGAGGCCGACGCCGCGCCGATCGATTTCCGCGCGTTGTTCGGTAACGACCGCCCGGTCATCATGGAGATCGGATTCGGTAACGGTGAGGCGACCTGGCGCATGGCCCGGGAACACCCGGAGGAAAATTACATCGGCGTGGAAGTCCATCGGCCCGGCGTGGGGCGTTTGCTTCTGAACATCGAAGCCCATGAGCTTGAGAACATCCGTATCGCCTGCGAGGACGCCGTGGGTCTGCTGCGGGAACGGGTCGCGGAACGCTCGCTCGCGGGTGTTCGGATTTATTTTCCCGATCCCTGGCCCAAGAAACGCCACCACAAACGGCGCATCGTGCAGCCGGAATTCATTCGCCTGGTGGCTTCGAGGATGAAGGAAAAAGGCATCCTGCACCTGGCGACCGACTGGCAACCCTACGCGGAGCACATGCTGGAAATAATGAAACTTTCCCCGGAATTTGAGAACCTGTCCGTTTCCGGCGGATACTGTCCGAAACCGGATTGGCGGCCGGCCACGAAATACGAACAGCGCGGCCGACGGCTCGGGCACGAGGTATTCGATCTCGTGTTTCGCCGTGTGCGGTGTTCCTGACCCGGCAATCGACCACAGGCCCAGCATCGATGGAAGCAGGAATTCAGTTAACACAGGAGATGGTATTGGTTCTGATCGTGCTCAGCGCGACGATCGGCCTGTTCGTCTCCGAACTCGTGCGTGTCGATATCGCCGCGATCCTCGTCATGGTGGCCATCGGCCTGCTGGGCCTGGTGCCGTCGCGCGATCTGTTTGACGGGTTTGCATCCAATGCTGTCATATCGATCATCGCGGTTATGATCCTCGGCGCCGGGCTGGACCGGACCGGCGCGATGACCGTGGTGTCGCGCTGGATTCTCAAGGTGGGCGGACGAACGGTGACGCGGATCGTTCCGCTCGTGTCCGGTACGGTGGGCCTGATTTCGGGCGTCATGCAGAACGTCGGCGCTACCGCGCTGTTCCTGCCGGTCATGTCCCGCATTTCGGCCCGCACGGAGATCCCGCTGTCGCGGCTGCTGATGCCGATGGGTACCTGCGCGATCCTGGGCGGCACGCTGACCATGGTCGGATCGTCGCCCCTGATCCTGCTCAACGACCTGATCGAAAATGCCAACGAGACGCTGCCGCCCGGCGTCGAAACGCTGGAAACGTTCCATCTGTTCGATGTCACACCGGTTGGAATCGTCCTGCTGATTTCGGGCATCGTCTACTTTCTCATCGCCGGAAAGTTCCTGCTGCCGAAGCCGAAAGAAAAAACGACCGGCGCCCCGGCCAAGACGAAGACCTATTTCGCCGATGTCTACGGTATCGAGGGAGACCTTTTTGAACTCCTGGTCACGGTCGACAGCCCGCTGGTTGGCATGACCATCAAGGATGCCGAGGAACTCGAAGACGCACCGATGCTGCTGGCCATTCGCAACACGGACAAGCCGAGGCTGGCGCCGCCCTCCGACGAAATGATCTGGGTGGGGACGATCCTGGGCGTGATGGGCACGCGCGACGTGGTCGGGCGTTTTGCGCTGGACATGGAATGCCGCGTGCAGCCGCGCCTGCGCACCTTCGGCGGCCTGTTCAACCCGAGCCGCGCGGGAATTTCGGAAGTCGTCATTCCGCCCGGGTCGCGCCTGATCGGGCAGACCATCGGCGAAGCCCGCCTGCGCACGCGTTACGGAATCAGTGTGCTCGCGGTCAACCGCCGTGGTGAGGCGGTGACGGAAGGCTTGCGCGAGCTCGAACTGGAAACGGGCGACTGCCTGGTTTCGCACAGCACCTGGCGTGATCTCGCGGCGGTCAGCAAGGAGCGCGATTTCATCGTGGCGACCGACATCCCAAAAGAGGAGCAGCGGCCGCACAAGGTAGGCCTTGCGCTGCTTTTCTTCGCGATCTCCATGAGCCTGGTCATATTCAGCGACTACCGGCTGTCGGTTTCTCTGCTGGTGGGCGCAATGGGCATGGTGCTGACCGGCGTGCTCAGCATCGACGAGGCCTACGAGTCGGTCAGCTGGAAGACCGTATTCCTGCTGGCCAGCCTGATCCCGCTCGGTCTCGCGATGGAGCGCACCAGCACGGCGGCCTGGATTGCACAGGAAATCATGCGCGTGCTCGGCGACGTGCCCGAACTCGTGATACAGGCCGCGCTGGCGGTCCTGGCGACCATTTTCAGCCTGGTGATGTCCAACGTGGGCGCTACCACGATCCTGGTGCCGATCGCGGTCAGTATCGCGCTGGCCACAGGGGCCAGCCCGACCATGTACGCGCTGATCGTCGGGCTGGCTACATCGAACGCGTTCATCCTGCCGACCCACCAGGTCAACGCGCTGATCATGGGCCCCGGCGGTTACCGTGTATCGGACTTTATCCGTGTGGGCACACCGATGAGCGTGATCTTCATCGTCGTCATGCTGACCATGGTCAACCTGGTTTTCTAGGATATCGTGATGCAATACCGGATCGGACCGCCGCCCCTGAACCCCGTGACCCGTCTGCTGGCCGGCGTCGCCGCCGCGCTCGCGCTGGTGGGCGCCTTCTTTTTCGGTTTCATAATCCTGGCGGTGGTGGTCGTCGTCGGGTTCGTGCTGTGGCTGGTTATCTGGGTCAGGTTGTGGTGGTTTCGCAGAAAGCTCGAGGCGCAAGCCGGGAGCGGCCAAGGCGAAACCGTGGGCAAGCCTTTTACCTCGGAGCAGGAAAGGGGTGACGCCATCGACGCCGAATACGAAGTGATCTCGAGGGAGCAGGACCCTGACTAGGCTTTCTTTTCACTTTTTCGGTTCTTCTGTCTATTATGAAAGCAGACTTGAAAAGAGGAATTACACATGGCGTCAATCAGAGACGTAATCGAACGCAAAGGCGGTTCTGTCGTTTCGATCGACCAGGAAGAAACCGTGCTGGAAGCGATCCGCTTGATGTCGGAAGCAAACATCGGCTCGATCGTGGTTGAGCAGGACGGCAGTGCTGCCGGAATCTTCACGGAACGCGATTACCTGCGAAAGATCGCGCTGGAAGGCCGATCCTCGAACAATACCCGCGTCAGCGAGGTCATGTCCGTATTGCTCATCACGGTCGGTCCCGACGAGTCCACCGAGGAGGCCATGGAAACGATGACGGAATGCCGTTGTCGGCACCTCCTGGTGACCGATGGCGACAGCATGATCGGCATCGTGTCGCTGGGGGACCTGGTCAAGCACATGCTCCAGGAAGCCGAAAAAGAGGTGGAGCAGCTGTCGGATTACATTGCCGGCAACCACTGAGGTTCCCAAACCACCGCGATCATGGAGACAACGGCGCCGCGGCGGTGTCAAGGATTTCAGCCAGCCATGCGCATTGACCAGGCGCCAGGGCGGCCTCCGGGTTCAAACCGACTGCGTTTGGACCCCGTTACGGGAAGCACATGCTTTCAAGCATGAAATTAAGCTTCCTTTAAGCTATTTCGTGTTAGTTCTCTTTATGGCATTGATTGATGGTCGAACCCATCTCTAGCGAGGAGAAAGATCATGACAGATGCAAAATTGGCCGAGGCCGCCCTTGATTCCTCATTGAATGCATTCCTTCACGCCGCGCAGAATGGCGATGTCAACCAGGCCCGCAACCTGCACGACATGCTGGAAAAAATGCTCACCGAAAAGGAGTCGGACGAGGGCCGCTACTGGTTGACCGATCA
>JASFSI010000062.1:0-7954 GCA_050114495.1 Lysobacterales bacterium
TGACCTGGCTATCACGCTGGAACGAGACGCCCAACAATTACCCGATCGACGTCAGCAACGAGGCGATCTCGGATCAGAACAGCCACAGCCGCGGCCTGGCCGAACTGACCAGCGGGCTTGGCCGTTCGATCATCCAATCCGAGGTGCACAGCGGCAACCTGGGCCTGACCGGCACCGACCCGATCGATCCCTATTACCTGTCCGACCTGGAGCAGTACGACCTTCACGCGGTGGCGATCGAGTTGGGCACGCCGCCACCGAGTGACGGCATCAACGTGTCCGGCTCGATCACGTCCTCGGTGGGCGGGGTCAAGGCGGCCGACGTGGAAATCGAGGCCAGTGGCGCCCAGTGCGACCGCACCAGCACCGGTTTCGAATGCGTGGTCGATCCCGACTACAATAATCCGAAAATCAAGGTGTACAACTACTTCAAGCGCGGCAAGGTTCTGCTGGCCTGCAGCAACGAACTGGCAGTGCAGGGCGAGGAACACAGCGGTGACTTCCCAGAGCAGAACTGGACCGTGTTCTACCTGCCTGAGGAAATACCGTCCACGACCGCGAATATAGTCATTCGCGAGGACAGCTGCTGAATCTCCCCCGAAGCGCGCTTCAGTCTCTCCTACCGACGCGCTTCTGATAAACTTGCCGCCTCTTCATGAGGCGGCTTTTTTTTGGCCTGACGACAGGCCCCAGGATATCGATTATGAGAACCCGTTTTGCACCCAGCCCGACCGGCTACCTTCACGTGGGCGGCGCGCGTACCGCGCTGTTCTGTTACCTGCAGGCGCGCCACGCGGGCGGTAAATTCATCCTGCGCATCGAGGACACCGATCTGCAGCGCTCCACGCCCGAGTCCGTGCAGGCGATCCTGGACGGCATGGAATGGATGGGGCTGGACTACGACGAGGGGCCGTTTTACCAGACGCAGCGTTTTGACCGCTACGCCGAAGTGGTGCGGCAATTGCTGGATGCGGGCCAGGCCTACCGCTGTTACTGCAGCAAGGAGCGCATCGACGCTTTGCGCGAGGAGGCAATGAAAGCGGGCCTCAAGCCCCGTTACGACGGGCATTGCCGCGCCGGCGTGGAGCCGGTGCAGGGCGTGAAACCCGTGGTGCGCTTCAAGAACCCTCAGGGCGGCTCGGTGGTCTTCGAAGACCGTGTGCGTGGACGCATTTCGATTTCCAACGACGAACTGGACGACCTGGTCATCGCGCGGCCGGACGGCTCGCCGACCTACAACTTCACCGTGGTCGTGGACGACATGGACATGCAGGTCTCGCTGGTGATCCGCGGCGACGACCACATCAACAACACGCCGCGGCAGATCAACATTTACCGCGCGCTGGGTGCCGAACCGCCGGAGTTCGCCCACGTGCCGATGATCCTCGGTGACGACGGCGCGCGCCTCAGCAAGCGCCACGGCGCCGTCAGCGTGCTGCAGTACCGCGACGAGGGTTACCTGCCGCAGGCGCTGGTGAACTACCTGGTGCGCCTGGGCTGGTCACACGGCGACCAGGAAGTGTTCAGTCGCGACGAGATGATCGACCTGTTCGACATCGACGATGTCAACCGCAAGGCTTCCGCCTTCAATACCGAGAAGCTCGACTGGCTCAACCAGCATTACATGCGCGAATTGCCCGCCGCCGAGGTGGCTGAACACCTCGCCTTCCAGTTCAATGCACTGGGCATCGACGCCGCGAGCGGTCCGGCGCTCGAAGACCTGGTGGGCGTGCAGGCGGACCGCGTAAAAACGCTGAAAGAAATGGCCGAGGTCAGCCGCATGTTCTACGAGGACTTTGACGATTTCGACCCCGATGCCGCGAAAAAACACTTGCGTCCGGTGGCGCTGGAGCCGCTGCAGGCCGTCTTGGCGAAGCTGGATGCCCTGGACGACTGGGCTGTCGAGGCGCTCGACGGTATCGTGCGCGGCACAGCCGAGGAACTGGAAGTCGGCATGGGCAAGATCGCCCAGCCGCTGCGCGTTGCGCTGGCCGGCAGCGCGGTCAGCCCTTCGATCGACAAGACCCTGTGGCTGGTCGGCCGCGATCGCAGCCTGGCCCGGGTTCGAAAGGCGATCGCGTTCGTGGAGGCCCGTGCCGCTGCGATGTAGGGTAAATATCACGTCATCCCGGAATTCGGTCTGTTTTCACTCCCGTCATCCCGGAATTCGCGCAGCGAATATCCGGGATCTCCCAAGCACATCACCAAAAATGGTCCGGCCAAACACCCCGTGTATTTCGGGACGACCGCGGTTTAAAAGCTATAATCAGCCGATGTCAAAAGTCGAACGCCTGTACCACCTGCATAACATCCTCAACCAGCGCCGCACGCCGATCTCGCGGCAGGACCTGATGGAACGGCTGGGTTGCTCGCAAGCCACCCTGTATCGCCTGATCGCGGAACTGCGGGACTTTCTTGGAGCGCCGCTCGAGCAGGATTCGGAAAACCGCGGGTTTTACTACGACCGCAGTTACGAGCAGCCTTTTGACCTGCCGGGTATCTGGATCAGCCCGGGGGAACTCCAGGCGCTGCTGACGGCGCGCCAGGTGCTGGGCAACGTGCAGCCCGGCTTGCTGGAAGGTGAATTGAAATCGCTGCAGGGTCGCATTACCTCGCTGCTGCAGAAAAAAGGCGTTGAGCCCGAGAGCGGCGAATCCCGCATCCACATCCAGAACGTGGCGGGCAGGGCGGTGCCGGCGCGCATGTTCCAGGACGTGCTGGGTGCGCTGGTGCAGCGCAAGCGGCTGAAAATCCGTTACCACGGGCGTGGCCGCGACGAGGAAAGCGAACGTGTCGTCTCGCCGCAGCGGCTGACCCAGCACCGCAACTCCTGGTACCTGGACGCCTGGTGTCACGAGGCCGGTGGCTTGCGCAGCTTTGCGCTGGAACGGATCCGCGAACAGACGCTGCTGGAGAAAGACGCCAAGGCCGTCGGCAAGGCCAGGCTTTCGGAGCATTTCGACCGCTCCTACGGCATTTTTTCCGGCCCGGCCGAGCATACGGCCGAGCTGAAATTCACGCCGGAAATGGCGCGCTGGGTGGCCGAGGAGAACTGGCACCCGGAGCAGCAGGGTGAGTTCCTCGAGGACGGTTCCTGGCTGCTGAAAGTGCCGTTCAGCGGGGCGCGCGAGCTGATCATGGACATCATGCGCTACGGTTCGGAGGTCGAAGTGCTGGCGCCGGGCTTTTTGCGCGAGGCCGTCGCGAAAGAGGCGCAACGAACCTCGGATATTTATTAGCCCGTCATCCCGGAATTCGCGCAGCGAATATCCGGGATCTCCCAACCCCCACGCCAAACAAAGGCTGCAGACGGGCACCGTCATCCCGGAATTCGCGCAGCGAATATCCGGGATCTCCCAACTTCCACGCCAAACAGTAACCCGGGCCCTTGCTCCGGCTCGGGCGCCTGTCTCAGCGCCTCTTTCAGAGGGGCCCTCGCGCTCGGCTGTCGAACAGGGTCGGCCTCACAAAACATCCTGTTTTGGACGGCCTCGATTGGACTCCTGTCCAATCGACCCCTTTCGCCAGCCAATCACTCGGCGCTGCGACTCAAGGGCTGCCCGAACCGGGCCAACGGCCCGGGGTCGTCGACGGTTGGCATGGTCGTCATTCCGGAAAGCGGCCTGTTTTTTTACGTCATCCCGGAATTCGCGCAGCGAATATCCGGGATCTCCCAGGCTGCAAGGCCGGACAGCGTCACGTCCTCTGTTCTCAGCTTTTGAGAACCCTTCATGTTCTCCTTTAACCGTCACTGAAAGGAGAACCGGCCCATGATCCACCACTCGATCCTTTTCCTCGCACCGGAAGGCAGCGTTCCGCAGGCCACCACGACCTCGCCACCTGCAGTGCAAACGCCTGCGCGCCGTCCCCTGCATGCATGGAAAAAGATCCGGTTCGTGGCCGGCGTCGCAGGAAACGCCGCCGGCTTCGGCATGCTCCTCGCCGGGTGCTGGTTCTCCCTTCAGTTGATATCCGTCTTCGTGGTGACCTGAGTCGCCACTTCGACGGCATGGAGTCACAAAAAAGGCGGCCGTTGGGCCGCCTTTTTTATCTTCGCGACCGGTTCAGGCTGCGGCAGCCTCGTCCGCCGTCTCTTTCTGCGGAGCGTTGAGTATGGCCTGGCGGGTTGCTTCGACCAGCAGGTCCACTTCCGCGCTGGTGATGCCGAAGTAGGGCGTGTAGCGCAGCGAATTTTCGCCGCCGTGGATCACCGCGATGCCGTTGAAGCGCATGTATTCCTCGACGGAATCCTTGCCATAGGCCTTGTAGCGTCTGCCGTCCAGCGCGACGCTGAAGAGCAGCCCGGTACCCTGAACGCCGGTCACGCGGTCGCCGAGTTCCTCGCCCATGGCCTTGAGCTTGGCGATCGCTTCCGCGCCGCGCTCCCGGATGTTTTTCCGCAGTTCCGGCGTCAGGCCGTCCAGCACGGCGACCGCGACGTCCATGGCGCGTGGATTGGTGGTCATCGTGTTGCCGTAAACGCCTTTGCGGTAGAGACCGGCGGCGCGCTCGTTCATGGCCAGCACGGAAAGCGGATACTGGCCGGCGTTCAAGGCCTTGGAATAGGTTTCCATGTCCGGGGCTTCCTGGTTTTCGAATCCGGGATAGTCGACGATGGAAAGCACGCCATGCGCACGCAGGCCGGCCTGGATCGAGTCGACGAGCAGCAGGCTGCCGTGGTCCTTCGTCAGGCGGCGCGCCTCGGCATAGAATTCCGGCGTGATCGCCATGCCGGGGTTGCCTTCGCCCATCACGGGTTCCATGAAGAAGGCCTCGATGAACGTGCCGTTGTTTTCAGCCCACTCAAATACCTGGCGCAGCTGCTCGACATGGTTCGGATCGACCGTTATCAGTCGGTCGTAGTCGCGAAAAGACGCCAGGTGCTTGCAGTAGTTCTTGCGTGTGGAGTCGGAGAATTGCGCCGGGCGCTGCGTGCGGCCGTGGAAACTGCCGGTCAGACTGAGGATGCGCGTCGGTTTGTGGGCGTAGCGTCCGCCCGGGTCAGTCATGATCTTGGCGTTGACGTCCGCAAGGCGGGCCGCGACCGTCACGGACTCGGAGCCGCTGTTCACGCACAGGAAACGTGCGAAGGGGCAGGCGCCGCGCGTATGGCCGATTTCCTTGCGCAGCCGCTCAATCAACCGTTTCTGGCTGATGTTGGGCGTCATGATATTGGCCATGACGTGCGGCTTGCTCATGGCTTCCAGCACGGGGGCCGGCGCGTGGCCCGCGCCGATCATTCCGTAGCCGCCAACGTCATACAGCACGGCGCCCTTGAGCGTGACGATCCAGGGACCGCGGGCCGCGATGGAAACGTAAGGGTTGACCGCGTCTTCGGCGTAGAAGTTAACGTAACCTTCCTGGATGGTCTCGGCCTGGGCCTCTTCATCCATTTCCAGCAGTTCGGGTTCCTCTTCGATCAGAATTTCGAATGCCTGATACGCGGCCTCGATGGCTGCGGCGAGACTGGGGTCGGCTTCGGCAAAGTGGATGATCTGTTCGTCGGAAAGGCCGTGGGTGCGGGCGGGGCCGCCGTGTGCGCGAAGCGCGTTCAAACGCTCGATAAGGGTCATGGAACACCTCGGTAAATCAGACGTTGTGGCCCGCCGCGAACCGCTTTGGAGGAGCCGGGGATTGGCCGGAAGGATAGCACACCGGACAGCCGGTTTAGAACCCGTTTAGAGCATGTTTTTGACGTGAGAGCGCCCACTCGACATGTTCCCTGACGAGCGGTGAGGAATGCGACTCGCGGCTTTCCAGCGCGGTGACGACTTTGGCCGGTTCAGGGACCTCTGAAAGATCGATGTTTCCCAGTGCGACGGCAATGTTGCGCAGCCAGCCTTCATAGCCTGTCCTGCGGATGGCGCTGCCCTCGGTGCGTTGCAGGAACTGCTCTTCGGTCCAGGAAAACAGCTCGATGAGAGCAGGGTCGTCCAGGCCATGACGCGGCGCAAAGTCTTCTTCACCGGAGTGCCGCGCGAAGCGGTTCCAGGGGCAGACCGCCTGGCAGTCGTCGCAGCCGTAAATCCGGTTGCCCAGCAGCGGCCGCAACTCGACCGGGATCGATCCCTTCAATTCAATCGTCAGGTAGGAGATGCAGCGGCGGGCGTCTACCCGGTAAGGCGCGACGATGGCACCGGTCGGGCAGGCGTCGATACAGCGCACGCAGTCGCCGCAGTGGTTGGTCGCCGCCGGGTCGGTCGGCAGCGGCAGGTCGGTGTAGATCTCACCAAGAAAAAACCAGCTGCCGGTCTGGCGGTTCAGCAGGTTGCTGTGTTTGCCGATCCAGCCGAGGCCGGCCTTTTCGGCCAGTGCTTTTTCCAGTACCGGTGCGGAGTCGACGAACACGCGGTAGCCGAACGGCCCGACTGCCCGCTCGATGCGCGTGGCCAGGTTCTGCAGCCGTTTGCGCAGTACCTTGTGGTAGTCCCGGCCAAGCGCGTAGCGCGATACCAGTCCCTGCTCCGGTTCGTTCAGCAGGTCCAGCGCGGGACGCGCTTCGTCGCGAAGGTAGTCCATGCGGGCCGAGATGACCCGGACGGTTCCCGGAACGAGTTCACCGGGCCGGCTGCGGCGCGTGCCATGCCGTTGCATGTACTCCATCTCACCGTGCATGCCGTTTTCGAGCCAGCGCAGCAGGTGCTGCTCGTGCGCCTCCAGGCCGGTATCGCAGATACCCAGCTGTTGAAAGCCTTCCCGCCGGCCCCAGTCCTTGATACGCAGAGCGAGTTCAGCCAACGCTGCAGCGTCGAGATCGGCTGCGCGGACCGCTTTGTCGCTGCGCTCATTTCCTGTTCCTGCCGGCTTTTTCACGGATATAATTCACTCATGATGGATCAGGCAAATCGATTGTATACCGCGGAGCAGGTTCGGCGTCTGGATCGCTGCGCGATCGAGGGTCACGGGATTCCCGGGATTGACTTGATGGAGCGGGCCGGCGCGGCCGTTTTTGAAGCCATTCGACAACTGTTTCCCGATGCCCGGCGCTACCTCGTGCTATGCGGCGGGGGCAACAATGGCGGCGACGGCTACATCGTTGCGCGGCTGGCGATGGAGGCCGGGATACCGGTGGATGTCTGTGCGCTGCGGGATCCGGCAGAACTCGGGGGCGACGCGGCGCTGGCCGCCGCGCGTTGGCAAGAAAACGGCGGTGTTCCGCTGGCCTGGCCGCTTGACTCGTTGCAAGCCTATGACGTGATCGTCGACGCACTGCTTGGCACCGGGCTGGATCGCGAACCCGCGGGTCAGTACGCCGAGGCGATCGCGGCTGTGAACCACGCCAACGCGCTGATTGCCGCGGTCGACATTCCTTCAGGCCTGAACGCGGACACCGGGGTTGCGCTGGGCGCGACGGTGGTTGCCGATCTCACGGTGACCTTTATCGGGATCAAGCGCGGCCTGTTCACCGCTGACGGCCCCGACCACAGCGGAGACGTGCTGTTCGATGATCTCCAGACACCGGATTCGATCCACGATACGAAAAATGATTCAGGAATCCTGATACAGGAAAATATTCTCGATGATTTTCTTGTCGAAAGACCGCTGAATTCGCATAAAGGCGATTACGGTTCGCTGGCCATTGTCGGAAGCGCGGTCGGAATGAGCGGCGCCGTGCGCCTGACGGGAGAAGCCGCCCTGCGTGCCGGAGCGGGCAAGGTCACCATCGGCACGCGGCCGGAGCATGCCTCGCTGGTCAACATTTCCTGTCCCGAACTCATGGCGCGCGCTGTCACCGGGCTCACGGACGCCGGTCTTTTGCTCGAAGCCGCGAATGTCGTCGTGGCCGGCCCCGGCCTGGGCCGGACGGACTGGTCCCGTGCCATGCTCCAGGCGTGCATCGACACCGACAAGCCGCTGGTGCTGGATGCCGACGGTCTGAGCCTGCTGGCGGACATGGAACCGCAGCAGGGTGCCCGCGACTGTGTGTTGACGCCGCACCCGGGCGAGGCGGGGC
>JASFSI010000063.1:0-7914 GCA_050114495.1 Lysobacterales bacterium
GGCCGGATTCGCGGCGCGAAAGTCCTGCGCATGGCGCGGGACTGAGCGAACGGTCGTCTCAGTAGGGCGCCACGAAGGCGTCCGGAAGATACTCGGGAACTGTCCAGCTGCGGACTTCATCCGTGTCACAGCATGAAACCAGGACGCTGTCCGGGGCCATCAGTTCCTGCATGACCTGGCGGCAGGCGCCGCACGGCGCATGGGCCGTCTCACCGGGAATGTAAAGCAGCAGGCACTGCAGGCTGCCGGCCTGCTCGCCGGCCGCGATCGCGCTGGTCAGGGCGACCCGTTCGGCGCACTGCGTGAGGCCATAGGACACGTTCTCGACGTTGCAGCCGGAATATATCGCTCCGGAGCCGGCCAGCACGGCCGCGCCGACCCGAAAACGGCTGTACGGAGAATAGGCGTTTGCGATGACTTCCATCGCTTCCCGCCTCAGTTGCCGGATGACGTCGTCGGCTGGTTTCATTTTCGCTTCACTCCCGTAATGCGGCCATGCACGACGCCTTGAATCTCGGGCTGCTCCTCGGCGATGCCGAAACAGGACACAAGGCGCCCGGCCACTTGCGCCGCATCCTCGGAGTTCGCCGCGTGCACAAAGGCCAGGGGTTCTCCCGGCTCGACCGCTTCTCCCGCACTCCTTATCCCGTCGATACCCACCGACGGGTCGATGACGTGACCGGCACGGCGGCGCCCTCCGCCCAGGTCGACGACGGCCTCGCCGACCGATTTCGTGTCGATGGCACAGAGGAACCCTCCCCGGTCCGCAACGACCGGGACACGCACGGCCGCCCTGGAAAGGTAGGCTTCCGGGCGCTCCAGCAGGTCGGCGGGTCCGCCCTGCCCGTGCACCATCGCGGCAAATCGCTCGGCCGCCGCGCCCGAGGAAAGGCAGCGCTCCGCGCGCTCGGCACCCTGCTGCGGGCTGCCTTCGATGCCGCCGAGACAGAGCAGTTCACCGCACAGAGCGATCACCACCTCGTACAGTCGACCCGGGGCTTTACCTTCACGCAGCAGGCGAATGGCCTCGGCAACTTCGAGCGCGTTGCCCGCGGAGCGGGCAAGCGGAAAATTCATGTCCGTCACGAGCGCGCTGCATGCCAGGCCGGCTTCGTTTGAAACCGCGCACATCTGTTCCGCCAGCTCACTCGCGGCAGCCGCGTCCGCCGAGAACGCGCCGGAACCGAACTTGATATCCAGCACCAGACCGTCGAGTCCCTCGGCGAGCTTTTTGGAAAGGATGGACGAAATCATCAACGGCGGCGCCGATACCGTGGCGGTCACGTCCCGCACCGCGTAGATACGACGGTCGGCCGGCGCCAGGGTTTCATCCTGGCCGACTATGGCGACTCCGTTTTGCTGAACGAGCGCGCGGAACCGCGCCGTTCCCGGCGCGGTGTCGAAACCCGGGATGCTTTCCAGTTTGTCGAGCGTGCCGCCGGTATGACCGAGACCGCGGCCGGAGATCATCGGCACGTAACCGCCCGCCGCTGCGACCACCGGCCCCAGCACCAGGCTGACGAGGTCGCCGACGCCCCCGGTCGAATGCTTGTCCAGGACGGGGCCATCCAGTTCTTTCCAGCTCAGCGTCTCGCCGCTGTCGCGCATGGCCAGGGTCAGCCGCGTCGTTTCTTCCGCGTTCATGCCGTTGATCCAGGTGGCCATCGTGAACGCAGCGATCTGGGCATCGCTCGCCGCACCGCTGACCACGGCCTCGACGAAAGACGACAGGTCCTCGGGCCGCAATGTCGCGCGGTTTCTTTTCAGGCGAATGATGTTTTCGATCGTGGCCATGGGTATCACCATGCTTTTTTCCTGATGAACCCGTCCCGGGTATTCAAATGGGCAGCCTGTATGCCCTGCAGGGCAGCGGCCACCTGCGGAGGTTCAAGCAGAAACTGGCCTTTTTTGCGAATAAAGCGAATCAGCTGCCCGGGTGTCACCGTGTTCCGGGGGCAGGCACCTTTGAATTCATGCTTGCCGCAGATTACCACCAGGGGATGAAAAATGCGCGGCGGTATGCCCAGCACCGTGGATAGCGCCTCCACCTGCAGCCGGTTGCGGTGAACCGGGTTGTCGATGCGCAAAATACGTCCGAAACGCCACCGCTTCCATCGTTCCTGGACGTCCGTTCCGCTGATCACCCCGGGCAGTCGAACGCTGTCGATGACAAAGATTCCGTAACGGGAAACGACCACGTGATCGATCTCGATCGTGCCCCCTCCCGAGGGAACACGCAGACCATTGAGCAGTGTATAACGACTGGGCTCCAGGCCCTGTTTCAGAATTCGGCGAACGTGGCGCTCGGCGATATCGCCCCGGTGCCGGGGCGAGAGCAAATAGGCGCCCAGCAGAAGAAGCGGAGCGATCCAGGCGATATGAAGCAAGACCCGATGCGGCTCAACCGCACTTGGAATAGCCGCAGGAGAGGCAGGTGGCGCAATTGTCCATGATCACGACTGCCTTGGTGCGGCACTTGTTGCAGAGTGTGGCTGACGCCGGGTAGGTGGAATCGGCTTCGGCTTCAGCGGTTTTTTTTTGAGCCGCGGATTCCGCCTCGGCGCGTTTCTGGTCGAGGATCAGCTGCTGCTGCTCGGAGAGCTCCTCTTTCTCCATCAGGCCGATCTTCTGCAGGTGATGCTCGATCACCGCGCCGATGTCGGCAATGATGGACGGCATGAATTTGCCGCCGGGCTTGAAGTATCCGCCGCGGGGGTCGAACACGGCCTGCAACTCCTCGGCGAGGAACGTCACGTCACCGCCCTTGCGGAACACGGCCGACATCAGGCGGGTCAGCGCCACGATCCACTGGAAGTGATCCATGTTTTTCGAGTTGATGAAAATCTCGAACGGGCGGCGCTGTTCGTGCTCGGTACCTGCATTGAGCACGATGTCATTGATCGTGACGTACATCGCGTGATCGTCCAGCGGCGTCTTTATTTTGTACGTCGATCCTTCGAGCGACTCCATGCCCTCGGGCCGCTCGATAGCTTCCGTCATCTTGATGATCTTGGCGGATTTGCGTTCTTCTTTTTCAGCCTCGGCTTTTGCGCGCGCCAGGGCTTCCTCTTTTTCTTTTACGACTTCGTAGCCGACAATTTTGTTCTGGATTCTGATACTCATCTGCTGTCTCTCTGTTCAATTCCGCGGCTGAAAAGAGGTGTACGTCCCTGTACGTCACACCTCCAGAATTGACGGTTATCCGATTCCCTCTCCGTCACTATATCCTTGACATTTATCGTTATTATTTACTTCCGTGTGTTAAACACACGTCCTTGTTCCAGGCTTTCAGCCGCCTTTTTTTCTCTACCGGTCCTCTCCGACCCTTTATTCCCGCCCACTTCCCTGTGCCGGCGGATCACTAGAATTTCCCGTAATAACCTTCTTTCAACGCGTCGAACAAATTCGCCGCGGTATGTGTTTCACCGTCGTATTCGATTTCCTCGTTGCCGGCGACTTCGACCACTTCCCCGTCATCGAGCACGAAACGGTATTTCGTATTCTCCAGGTCTTTTTCCTTCACCAGCACGCCCTGGAACGCCTCGGGGTTGAAGCGGAAGGTCGTGCAGCCCTTGAGACCCTTGCCGTGGGCATAGGTGTAAATGTCCTTGAAATCCTCGTATGGGAAATCGGTCGGAACATTGGCGGTTTTCGAGATGGAGGAGTCGATCCACTTCTGCGCCGCTGCCTGGATATCGACATGAGCACAGGGCGAAACGTCATCCGCGGTGACGAAGAAATCCGGAAGCGCCGCTTCGGGCTCCTGCGCGTAGGGCATCGCATCCGGATTGACCAGCGTGCGGTAGGCAAGCAGTTCGTAACTGTAGACCTCGACTTTTTCCTTGGTTTTGCGGCCTTCCCGAATCACGTTCCGGCTGTAATGGTGCGCGAAGCTGGGCTCGATGCCGTTAGACACGTTGTTGGCCAGCGACAGGGAAATCGTGCCGGTCGGCGCAATCGACGTGTGGTGCGTGAAACGCCCGCCCTCGTCAGCCAGGGACTCCACCAGCCCGGGAGCGATTTCTGCAAGCTGCTGCATGTAGCGGCTGTACTTCGCCAGGAGCACCCGGCCCTTGACCCGGTCACCGACCTCGATGCCGTCGGCTTTCATCTCCGGTCGACGCCGAAGCATGTCGCCCGTGACCTCGAATGACTCGTCCATGATCGGGGCGGGTCCTTTCTCACGCGCCAGTTCCAGAGACTCTTCCCATCCGGCCAGGGCCATTTCCTTGGCCACGCGCTCGGTGAATTCGACCGAATCGGCCTGCCCGTATTTCATGCCCAGCATGGTCAAGGTGGACCCGAGACCGAGAAAGCCCATGCCGTGACGCCGCTTGCGCATGATTTCTTCACGCTGCTTTTCAAGCGGCAAGCCATTGATTTCAACTACATTATCCAGCATGCGGGTGAAAATTCGAACGACTTTTCTATACTCTTCCCAATTGAACTCGGCGTGCTCGCCAAACGGCTGATCGACGAAGCGGGTCAGGTTGACCGAGCCCAGCAGGCAGGCGCCATAGGGCGGCAGCGGCTGCTCGCCGCAGGGATTGGTTGCGCGAATGTTCTCGCAGAACCAGTTGTTGTTCATCTCGTTGATGCGGTCGACCATGATGAAGCCCGGTTCGGCAAAATCGTAGGTCGAAGACATGATCATGTCCCACATCCGCTTGGCGGGAACGGTCTTGTAAACGCGGCAGGCGACCAGGCCGTCATCCCGCACGATATATCCTTCGGTCTGCGGCCATTCCCGCCACACGACCTGGTCGGGATCGGAGAAGTCCAGGTCTTCCGATTCGTGCTCGGCGATCGGGAACGCCAGCGGCCAGTTCGCATTGCTCTTGACCGCATCCATGAATTCATCGGTGATCAGCAGTGAACAGTTGAACTGGCGCAGACGGCCGTCCTCGCGCTTGGCGCGGATGAACTCCATGGCATCGGGATGACCGATATCGAAGGTAGCCATCTGGGCTCCGCGGCGACCGCCTGCGGACGAGACCGTGAAACACATCTTGTCGTAGATGTCCATGAAACTCAGCGGCCCGGACGTGTAGGCGCCCGCCCCCGAAACGTAAGCGCCTTTTGGCCGCAGCGTGGAAAACTCGTAGCCGATACCGCAGCCCGCTTTCAGCGTCAGACCGGCTTCATGGACCTTGTCGAGGATACCGTCCATTGAGTCCTTGATCGTGCCTGAAACCGTGCAGTTGATGGTAGACGTTGCGGGCTTGTGCTTCTGGGCACCGGCATTCGAGGTGATGCGTCCGGCCGGAATCGCGCCGCGGCGCAATGCCCACAGGAATTCCTCGTACCATTTTTCCTGGTTTTTTTTGCTTTCCTCGACATCGGCGATGGCACGCGCGATTCTCTTGTAGGTATCGTCGAGGGTCTGGTCGATGATTTCGCCATTTTTTGCTTTCAGGCGGTACTTTTTGTCCCAGATATCGTAGGACGCATCCTGCAGCGCGATCTCTTTTGAATCAGCGTTAATCGCCTCAACCTGAACGTTATTCATTAATTTATCCGTGTAATTCTTTGGTTTTGCTTAAGTAAGCAACACAATCTATTGTGCTTGATTTTTTTTGGGGACACAAGATGTTGTGCCGGCAGGGACGAACATTACGCTTCGTTCATCGTTCTGTCAAATGCAATGAGCCCGGTCGCCAATCCGGGCAACAATACGTTTTTTAATTTCAAAAACAATGCGTTAAACAAGACGGGATCGCCTCGCGGCCGAACGCCGCCGGCCAAAATCAAGGCCTGGCGCCGCCTTCGTTTTATCGCATTTTAAAATTCCGGCCGGTTTCGGGCCGAAGAAAAGCGTCCAGAACCCGGCAGGCAGGCCCGGTGAAAAATGCTGAAAGCGATTCCAGAACCCCTCCAGGCAGGCCATCGACGCCGGGCTAGAGCGCTTCGCGTTTCTGCTCCCGGTCCAGCAGCCTGCGCAGTGCGATCCGGGGGTCGGCGCCTTCGTGAATGATGCTGTAGATCTGTTCGGAAATCGGCATGTCGACACCCAGGCGACCGGCAAGGCGCCAGATCTCCAGGGACGTCTTGATGCCCTCGACGACCTGGCCGATCTCCTCGACCGCCGCGTCGATACTTTTACCCTGTCCCAGTGCGATACCGAGGCGGCGGTTGCGCGACAGGTCGCCGGTGGCGGTCAGCACCAGGTCACCCAGCCCTGCCAGGCCGATCAGCGTCTGTTCCTGCGCGCCCATGGCGCGGCCCAGGCGCATCATCTCCGCCAGTCCGCGCGTGATCAGCGCGGCTCTGGCGTTGTGGCCGAGGTGCATCCCGTCAGCCATTCCGGTAGCGATCGCGAGCACGTTCTTGACCGATCCGCCCAGCTCCGCGCCCACGATGTCATCGCTGGTATACGCCCGGAAATTGGCGCCGTGCAGCGCCCGGGCGATACGTTCGGAATAGGCCGGGACAGAGCCCGCCACGGTGACCGCCGTCGGCAGGTTGGCGGCCACTTCCTTTGCAAACGAAGGGCCGGTGACCAGGGCCAGCGGGCGCTCGTTTCCGAATACTTTCTTGGCGGGCTCGTGCAGGAACCGCCCGGTTCCGGGCTCGAGACCCTTGCAGGCCCAGGCAATGCCCTGGCCGTCCTTCAGCCAGGGCTTGATCTGCTCGATGAGGCCGGCGAAGGCATGTGACGGCACCACGATCAGGATCTCGTCGGCCATGCGCACGGCCGCCTCGAGGTCCGGCTGGATCAGCATGTCGTCGGGCAGCGGATAATCCGGCAGGTGCTGCCGGTTGCAGCGCGCCCTCGCGATGGACTCGATATGCGTCCTGTCCCAGTCCCACAAAACGACGCCGGAGCCCGCGCGCATCAGCTGCATCGCGAGCGCCGTTCCCCATGAACCGGCGCCCAGGACGGCAAACAGGGGTCCGCCGTCAGGGGTTGGCGCCTGTTGAGGGGCGTTGGTCATGAATCAGTTTTTGTCGGAGAACTCCGCCGAAACGGTTTCTTCCGGCATCGCCTCACCCTGACCCTGCTGTTCCGCCGCCATCTGCTGCATGCGCTGGGCGTAGATGTGATCGAAGCTCACGGGCTGCAGGCTCAGGGGCGGGAAACCGCCGTCAGCCACGAGGCCGCTGATCGCCGTGCGGGCATAGGGGAACAGCGTGTTCGGGCAGAAGGTGTTGAGAATCGCGTGTTTCTGCTGGTCGTTGAAGCCGGCGATCGTGAAGATACCGGCCTGGGCGATTTCCGCCAGGTAAGCGGTCTTTTCGCCGATGGTGGCCGTGACCGTCACGGTCAGCACGACTTCCTGGACATTTTCTTCCAGTTCGTCGACGCGCTGTGCAAGGTTCAGCTTGACCTCGGCCTGTCCCTGCTCCTTGAAGACATCGGGCGCGTTGGGCGTTTCAAAGGAAACGTCCTTGGTGTAAATCTTCTGCAACTGGATCTGGCCGGCGGGAGCGCCGTCCTGAGCGGCCGCCTGGCCCTGGTTGTTTTCTTCCGTCATGTTCATCACTCTTGAGGTATTGGCCCCCAACGTCGAGGGCATAAAAGATTAATTATCTCATTTTTTACGTGTTACTGGGAACTGGTCATTGCGCCAGGCCGCCATTCCACCCTTGAGGATCGCGACCTGCTCGGCGCCCATTTTTTTCAAATTCGCCGCGGCGCCGACGGCCGTCACGCCGTTGGGGCAGACGACCAGCAGCTTCTTGTCTTTGAGTTTCTCGACTTCCGCATCCGGCTGGGCCAGACGCGACGCCGGCAGGTTGCGGGCATTGACGATATGACCCTTGTTGAAGTCCGCGACCGAGGAGATATCGACAATCACGGCTTGCGGGTCATTGATCCATGGAATGGCCTGGGCCGGGGGCAGTTCGGTGACACCGCCCAGGCGCCGGCGCACCTCGGTCCATACCAGGAAAAGCAAAACGGCGACAAAACCC
>JASFSI010000064.1:0-7913 GCA_050114495.1 Lysobacterales bacterium
GGCGTCGGGCCATAGCAGGCCCCTGATTCTAAGATAGTTTTTCCCCAATTTTCCTTCTTCACGCGGCTTGGAAGCGGCATTTTGTTCCGAAAAAGCTGCTTTCAGGAAGTGAAGGCTCCGACCAAAGACCCTCGTGCCTGTTTTTCGGTCTGAAAGGTTACGGCAAGGACACTTTACCCCGTCATTTCGGCTTTCAAGTCCCTTGGTTTCAGTGACTTACGGTGGACCGGACCTGCTCCTAAAAGCCCTGCTCCTACCCAAGTATTACGGGGCAAGGGGGTGGGGCTACACGGGTTACAGACGTTTGGGAACAGTTACCAGTCCAGCAAAAATGGGATGTCGTATCGATGATTCGGGTATCATAAAGCCAGCAAAGGTCTGGAGTTAAGGAAGATGAAAGCCCTTTTCGCTTGTGCTGTGTTCTCGATCGTATTCGCCGCAGAGGCGTCGGCTCAGATGACGCAGGCCATGCGCGATTTCATCGTGGCGGAGCACAATCGCCTGCGCACCGCTGCGATTGGTCCCGGCGGGCCGGATGTAGTTTCGTCATGGACGGCGACGGCGATGATGGAAATCGAGTACGACATGAAGCTCGAGTGCGTCGCACAAGCCTATGTCGAGACCGTAGACGATCCGCGTTCCTTCAGGCACAACCCCAACCGAACAGCCGACTACGCTGCCTGCGGAGGTTCCGGCTACGTCGGTGAAAATTGGTATTCAGGCGCGCCACACGATGCCATCACCGGCGGAGCGACACGCGGATGGGTTGATTTCCGTTGGCCGGTCGCCTGGGGCGGCAACGGCTGCTCCGAGCGCGAGAACTACCACGGCGAGTGCAGCGGCGTGACCGGTCACTACACCCAGGTTCTGTGGGCCAACACCTACAAAGTGGGGTGCGGTTACGACCCGATCGGTGGGACCTTGTGCAACTACTCGCCGGGTGGGAACTACATCGGGCAATCACCCTTCGAAGTCGGACTCGCGTGCTCGGCCTGCCCAACGACGCATCCGTTCTGCGTCGACGGTCTTTGTTCGAAAGAGTCTTCGAACGACAGCACGCTGGTCCTTCGCAAGGAGACCGTGCCGGACGGAGTCGACCAGTCCTTCACCTTTACCGGTGACGCGACCGGAGTAATCCGGGACTTCTCGACTTACGAGGAAGAGCTTTCCGTTAACGGTCAGCCCGGAACGTACGAGTCGGCTGAAACCGTCCCGGCCGGCTGGGCGCTGAGCGACATCAGCTGCACGGGCCAAACCAACAGCCAGGTCCGGCTCGGCTCCGGCGGCGACTTTTCTTCGCCGGGTTTCGATGTCGGCGACACCCAGGTGCAGGTCGAACTCGAAGCCGGCGAGACGGTGGTATGCACATTTGAGAACATGCTGCTGGGCAGCATCACGATCGTCAACAGCGTGGCCGGCTCCGATGTGTCACTCGACTTTTCAGCCAGTTTCGCGGCGGCCGATTTTCAGCTCTCTGATGGGCAATCGTATGAGGATGGCGACGACCTGTATTCCGGGCGTTACACCGTCACCGAGACGGTTCCCGAGGGCTACGATCTGACCGACATCTCCTGCACAGGACAGGTGAACAGCGCGGTGACAGAGGGTGCAGACGGCGTGCAGATTGATCTCACCGACGGTGAGGATATTACCTGCACGTTCACCAACACGGAGTACGGTTCCATAGCCGTCGAGAAACAGACCCATCCGGACGGCTCGGCCCAGGTATTTGAATTCACGGGCAATGCCAGCGGCGCAATTGCCGACGGCGGCATGATCATGGTCGGGAACCTGTTGCCGGGTAACTATACGTCTACCGAGTTGGAAGTGGCCGGTTGGGACGTGAGCGCAATCACCTGCGACGATGCGGACAGCAGTGGCGACGTGGCTGCCGCTACCGCGAACTTCATCGTAGATGCGGGCGAGGACGTCACCTGTACCTTTACAAACGTACAGATGATATTCAGCGATGGTTTTGAGTGAGAAGGATTTTTCGCTGTACAAATAGGGCACGGAACGCTCACCAAAAGACTGGTCAGGATCGACGTAAGCTACTCCACGTGGTGCAATAACGTTATGATCCCGAGGGGCAGAAGAGTCTATTGACAGAGTTTGAGCCGGGTCAGGAGTGGACCCAAAGGACACGTCCCCACGAGGAGACCTCGCGACTTGTCGTCTGTAAGGTTGCGCAGAGTGGCGACCCGGAAGCGATCGTTCATGTCCATGTGGAGGGGCTCGCCATCAAGAGTCCCGATTCTCCAGGCGGCGTTGCTGCTCCGTCATCCGCGGCGATACCTGGAGTTAGCGATACCTGGAGTCGGGCCATAGCAGCTCGATACCTGGAGTCGGCCTCACAGGGCTCTCAACAACCTGTCGCCCAATACAAGGCCAAGTGGGCGGCCAAGCGGCTAGAAAATCGCTGAACCTGTGGTACAAAAATTGGGGTCCTCATACAAGGAAATCTCACATCCTGCATGGCTCGAATTACGGGGGTACGGTCAAACAAAAACATAAATGGTGGGCAAAACCTCGAGATGTAAAACATTCAAATTCTTGGTGCCCTGAATGTTGGCGCTTACGGATTGGAAGGCACAGAAAATAAAACCCCGGCCATCTGTGACCGGGGCGCCTAGGGAGATTGGCGGTAAGAGGATCAGCCGTCGCGAACTACGCTACCCGACCTGGTGACGGGCAACGCTAAGGGGCAGGGCCGTGTTTGGACGTTGACGGGCTGAGTCGATGGAGTTACTAGGCGGCAAAGAAAAGAGTGAAACTTGAACGTGAGTTGAATATTTAACCGACTCAAGCAAAAGAAAAGCCACCCGAAGGTGGCCCACTAAATCCCTATTTTCTTTTTTTATACAATTAGTTATTGGTTGGCGCTCCCTAGGGGAATCGAACCCCTGTTTCAGCCTTGAGAGGGCCGCGTCCTGACCGCTAGACGAAGGGAGCGTGGTATTCTTTCGGCACCCGCCCGGGCGGGTGCTTTACAGGCCGCATATGGTAAACTGCCGCGTCCACTTCAATCAACCTGTATGGCCAGTTAATACTATCAATAAATACCGCACCATCACCCGCGAAGAACACGGCATCCCGCTGAAAGAATTGTGCCCGCACGCTTCGCTGGTCGTAGAGGAACTGCAGCACGCCGGTTACGAGGCGTATATCGTCGGCGGCAGCGTGCGCGACCTGATCCTGGGTAAATCGCCGAAAGACTTTGACGTCGCCACCAGCGCGACCCCGGAGGAAGTCAAGGCAGTGTTTCCGCGTTGCCGCTTGATCGGACGGCGCTTTCGCCTGGCGCACGTGCGCAAGGCGGGTCACCTGATCGAGGTCGCGACGTTTCGCGGCCAGGCCGAGCCGGGCGGTGACGACGACCACGAACTGCAGAATGGCCGCATTCTGCGCGACAACGTTTTCGGTACGCTCGAAGAGGATGCCCTGCGACGGGACTTCACCATCAACGCGCTGTTTCTCGATCCGGTAAGCGGCGAGATCCGTGATTTCGTCGGCGGTTACCAGGACCTGGCCGATCGGCGGCTGAAACTGATCGGCGATCCTGAAGTGCGCTACCGTGAAGACCCGGTGCGCCTGCTGCGCGCCGCGCGATTCGAAGCCAAGCTGGGCGTCAAGCCCGAGCAAGCGACCGGCGAGATGATTTCAAAACTTGCCCCGTTGCTCGCGGACGTTCCGCCGGCACGCCTGTTCGAAGAGGTGAACAAGCTCTTCCTGACGGGACACGGCATGCGCAGCATGGAGGCGCTGCAGCGATTCGGCCTGAGCCAGGCGCTGTTGCCGGCCCTGCCCAGGGGTTCCGGTAAAGGCAAAATCCGCATCGGCATATTGCTTCGACGAACGCTCGAGAACACCGACCAGCGCGTGCGCTCCGATCAGCCGGTCACACCCGCATTCCTGTTTGCCGCCCTGCTGTGGCAGCGGGTCAACGAGCGCGTGGAAAAACTCCTTTCCGACGGGATGGCCGAGTACATGGCTATCGAGGCGGCGGCCGACGAGGCCATCGCGGCCCAGTGCGTTCGCACGTCCATTCCGCGCCGTTTCAGCGCGGTGACGCGCCAGATCTGGCTGATGCAGGCCCGGTTTTCAAAAACCCGCGGAAAACGCTGGAAGCGCTTGCTGCACGAACAGCGCTTTCGGGCGGGGTACGACTTCCTGCTGCTGCGCGCGGAAGAAGATCCCGGGTTGCAGCCGCTGGTCGAATTCTGGACGGAGGCGCAGAAGGGCGTGAAGCTTCAGCGGCCTGATGACAAGCGCGTTCGGCGTGAACGGGGCGGCCGCCGGCGCCGGCGGCGATAGATTCCGAACACTTCGTGACATTTATTTACATAGGTTGTTGCAATTACCCAAATTAGTGGTATTATTACAACCAACCTCGGTGAAACCGTACCGGTTTGCCGAGGGCGCAGGGCGCGAAAGACGGGTACATCACTCCAAAAGTCTACCTCTCCTCCTAACCGGGGAGAGGTTTTTTTTTGGCCTCGAAAGACTCGTGATCTGACCGATAAAAATTATTTAAAAACATATATTTAAATCAATATACGTATATTCGTTATCGATCAGGGCTGACCCGGCCGGGCCGGGTCCGGTCAAGACAGAAGCAAACGGTTTAGGCTGCTGCGCCCCGGCTGATATGACCGGCCTCAAACCGCTGTATCGGAAATGCGACACGGGGCCGGAACCAGGCGCCCCTGGCCCCGGATGTTGCAAAAACGCAACAGTCCGGCTCAGCCCTTTCGAATCGCCCCCAGCACGCCACGCATGATCTCCCGACCCAGGGTCGAACTGACGCTGCGCAGGAAACTCTTCACGGCGGCCTCGGTTGGCGATTGTCTGCGACTGGAAGGGCGATTTTTTTTCGTCTCTGCCTTACGGGTTTCGGCGGCCGCCTGCTCCTCGCGTTCCTTGCGCGCCAGTTCCTCGGCCTTTTTCATGGCCCGGTCCGCCAGCATTTCAGCGGCAGATTCGCGGTCCAGGGTTTCGTCGTAGCGGCTGCCGACCGGGCTGCGCGAACGCGTGGCTGATCGTTCCTCCGGGCTCACCGGCCCGATGCGCGATTCCGGCGGGCAGACCAGGACCTGGTCGACCATTCCGGGCACGCCTTTTTCCTGCAGGGTGGAGACCAGTGCTTCACCCACGCCCATTTGCATGAACGCGGTCTCCACGTCCAGCGCGGGATTGCTGCGAAACGTCTGGGCTGCGATGCGGATGGCCTTTTTCTCGTGCGGCGTGTAAGCGCGCATCGCGTGCTGCAGCCGATTACCCAGCTGACCGAGCACGGTTTCGGGAACGTCAGCCGGGTTCTGGGTCACGAAAAATACGCCCACGCCCTTGGAGCGGATCAGGCGCACCACCTGTTCGACCTGTTCGAGCAGGGCGCGCGGCGCGTTCTTGAACAGCAGGTGGGCCTCGTCAAAGAAAAACACCAGTCCGGGTTTCTCGGGATCACCGACTTCCGGCAGTTCCTCGAACAGTTCGGACAGCAGCCACAGAAGGAAGGTCGCGTACAGCCGCGGTTTGTGGATCAGCCGGTCGGCGGCCAGCACGTTGATGACGCCGCGGCCGGAGAGGTCCGTGCGCTGAATGTCGGCCAGGTCCAGGGCGGGTTCACCGAAAAACAGTTCCGCACCCTGTTCGTCGAGCACCAGCAGCCGGCGCTGGATGGCCGCGACCGAGGCGCCGCTGATGTTGCCGTACTCGCGCGAAAAGACCTGGGCGTTTTCGGCGACGAAACGCAGCAGGGCGCGCAGGTCCTCGAGGTCCAGCAGCAGCAGGCCCTGTTCGTCCGCGATGCGAAAGGCGATGTTCAGCACGCCTTCCTGGGTGTCGTTCAGTTCCAGCAGGTTGGCCAGCAGCATCGGTCCCATCTCAGAGACCGTGGTGCGCACCGGGTGGCCGCTCGTTCCGAACAGGTCCCAGAAGACGACCGGCCACGCGGTGGGCGAATAGCCCTCGATGCCGATCCTGTCGATGCGTTCATCGACCTTCGGGTGCGGTTTGCCCGGCTGGCTGAGCCCGGCCAGGTCGCCCTTGACGTCGGCCAGGAACACCGGCACGCCGATGCGCGAAAATCCCTCGGCCAGCACCTGCAGGGTGACGGTCTTGCCGGTGCCGGTCGCACCGGTAACGAGTCCATGGCGGTTCGCGAAACCCGGCAGCAGGTAGCGTTTTTCTTCACCTTTACCGATCAGGATGGGCGTAACTTCACTCATGTTGAGACTTTCCTCTGCAGGGGGGGTCGGTTAAGCTTCATCACCTTGAGCTGGCAACATTCACGGAAGCCTCAGTATATGGCAAACACGCCTTATGATCCGAGCGAAATCGAGGTTCGGATTCAGCAGAAATGGAGAGCCGACAAGGCTTTTGAAGTCACCGAGGAAGCGGGCAGGGAAAAATTCTATTGCCTGTCCATGTTGCCTTATCCGTCCGGCGCACTGCACATGGGTCATGTGCGCAATTACACCATCGGCGACGTGATCAGCCGCTACCACCGCATGTGCGGAAAGAACGTGCTGCAGCCCATGGGCTGGGACGCCTTCGGCCTGCCGGCGGAAAACGCCGCGATCAAGAACAAGACCGCGCCGGCCCGCTGGACCTACGCCAACATCGAGCACATGCGCGGGCAATTGAAGCGCCTCGGCTTCGCCTATGACTGGAGCCGGGAGTTCGCAACCTGCAGCCCCGAGTACTACCGCTGGGAACAATTGATGTTCACGCGGCTGATGAAGAAGGGCATGGCCTACCGCATGGATTCCGAGGTCAACTGGGACCCGGTGGACCAGACCGTGCTGGCCAACGAGCAGGTCGTGGACGGCCGCGGCTGGCGCTCGGGCGCGGTCGTCGAACGCAAGTCCATTCCGCAGTGGTTCCTGAAAATCACCGACTACGCCGAGGAACTGCTGGAGGGCCTCGAAGGCCTGGACGGCTGGCCGGACGCGGTCAAGACCATGCAGCGCAACTGGATCGGGCGCTCGGAGGGCTGCGAGTTCGAAATGAAAGTCTGCGATGCCGACGGCGTGATCGATGCCGAGGGGCGCGGCGTGCGGGTGTTCACGACGCGGCCGGACACGTCCTTCGGCATGACGTACGCGGTGCTGGCGCCGGAGCACGAACTGGTCTCGCAAATCACCGCGCCGGAGCAGGCACAGGCCGTCGCGGCCTTTGTCGAACAGGTCAAGGCGTCCAGCGAGGAAGACCGCCTGGCCGAAGGCGGGTCCCTGGACAAGCGCGGCGTGTTCACCGGGGCCTACCTGTTCAACCCGTTCACCGAAAAGCCGGTGCCGCTGTACCTCGCCGACTACGTGCTGATGGGTTACGGTACCGGCGCCATCATGGCCGTGCCGGGGCAGGACCAGCGCGACTGGGATTTCGCGAAAGCCTACGACCTGCCGATCATCCGCACGGTTCAGCCGCCCGAGGATTGGGACGGCGAAGCCTGGGTGGAAGACGGGCCGGCCATCAACAGCGACTGGCTGAACGGCATGGAAGTTGCCGAGGCCAAGGAAGCCGCCACCGCCTGGCTGGAAGAAAAAGGCCTGGGCGAGCGCAAGGTCAACTACCGTTTGCGTGACTGGGGCGTCAGCCGCCAGCGCTACTGGGGCTGCCCGATCCCGGTGATTTACTGCGACGCATGCGGCGCGGTTCCGGTACCCGAGGACCAGCTGCCGGTGATCCTGCCCGAAGACGTCGAGTTCATGGGCGTAAACTCGCCCATCAAGGCCGATCCGGACTGGCGCAGAACGAGCTGTCCGGAGTGCGGCGCGCCGGCCGAGCGGGAAACCGACACCTTCGATACCTTCATGGAATCGTCCTGGTACATGCACCGTTACACCTGCCCGGGCGCCGAGGCGATGGTCGACGACCGCGTGAATTACTGGTTCCCGATCGACCAGTACATC
>JASFSI010000065.1:0-7789 GCA_050114495.1 Lysobacterales bacterium
GTCGAAAGACCGCCGTGACCTGCTATGATCATGCGCATCGAAAAACCGGGTACGATCTCGAACGACATGCTGTCACGGTGCAAAATTCCTGTCGAAGGTCTGGGCTGGCTGCTGGCCGCAAGCCTGCTGTGCTCTTGCCTGGAAGCCAATACGGAGTCCGCTGCCCAAACCTGGCTGCAGAACCCATGGACCGGAGAAACCCGCCTGGTGCCGGTGTCGGCGCCGGACTTTACCCTGTGGGACGAGTCCCAGGTGTTGGATTACCAGGCAGCGCTGAGCGAAAAATACGCGCCGCCGCTGGCCGTGCTGACCATCGATGAGCTGGGTATCGAGGTGCCGGTCTTCAATGGCACGGAGGAACGGGTTCTCGACCGCGGCGCCGGGCGCATCAAGGGCATGGCCCGTCCCGACGAGGCGGGCAACCTGGGCATCGCGGCCCACCGCGACAGTTTCTTTCGCGGGCTGAAGGACATCCGGACCGGCGTCGAAGTACTGCTGCGATCGCCGGGAGCGGTCGAAAAATACCGCGTGACGGACATCCGCATCGTGGAAAAAGACGACATTTCCGTGCTGGCGCCGACGGACGACAAGCGCTTGACGCTGGTAACCTGTTATCCCTTCTACTACGAAGGATCGGCGCCGAAGCGGTACATCGTGACCGCGGAAGCCGTTGGTCCCGTCCAGTGAAACGACTGCTCGCAGCGCTGGTGCTGGTCTTTGCCAGCCCCCCTGCTGCGGAGGCCCTCGATATCCTGGTGTTCGGCGCGACCGGCAAAGTGGGCCGCCACGTGGTCGCCGAGGCGCTCGATCGCGGTCACCGGGTGACCGCCGTTTCGCGTGACCCGGCGCGCATCGACATGGACGGTGAAAACCTGGAAAAAGCGCGCGGTGACCTGTTGGACCCGCAAAGCGTTCGCGCCCTTCTGGGTGGCCGGGACGTGGTCGTGATCTCGGTGCGCGGCGTCGCACCCGGCGCCCGGAGCGGCGAAGGCGCAATCGTTCGAATCGGCGTGGAAAACGTCGTCAACGCACTGCGGGAAGCGAGAAGCGCCGCCCGCCTGATTCACGTCGGCGGATCGGGCACGCTGGAAATTCGCCCGGGCGTCACGCTGGCAGAACGCCTGCCGAAATTTTTCTTGCCGCGGGACTTCGAACTCGAACTCGAGGGCCAGCAACTGGTCCTGGATTACCTCGAATCGGTGGACGACGTCGCCTGGACCTACCTGACGCCGCCGCGAAGTTTCACTCCCGGGCCGCGCACGGGCCGATACCGTATCGGCGGTGACCGCCTGATGGAGGACACTCAGGGCAAAAGCCGCATTTCGCGCGCCGACTTCGCGGTCGCACTGATCGACGAGGCCGAAAGCGCGGCACATCCCATGCAGCGAATCCAGGCGGCCTACTGACGAAACGCTTCAGCTTAAGTTCGATTTCCTGATTTTTTTGGCCGAACGGCGCAGTTCCTGAACCATCACGAGGATGTGGTAGAACATGCTGGCCGGTATGTCCTGGGCCAGCGGTTCGCCGTCGGCGTCGAAACGGTCGCACCAGCCGCCGCGAGGCTCTTCCAGGATCCAGTTTTCCTGAATGGCCCGGCCGCACTCGATGGCGCGGTTGAGCGCCGCCAGCCTCAGTTCCGCCGGCCCCTGTTCGGCGATGGTCAGGTGCGCTTTCAGGCTCTCCGTCTGCGACCACAGGCGCCGGCTCGGGTCGACCGGGCCGTGATCGACGTCCAGGCCCATCGGCGTCTCACCCTCGGGAATGCCCGCGCTGCAGTAGTGCTCGTAGAGGCGCGTGGCAAAAGGATCGAGCGGAACTTTGAACAAGCGCGATCTCCAGCCCAGCAGCCAGACCCATTCCATGGAATGACCGGGTTCGTACTCGCGGGCGCTCATTTCGAGCGTCGGGTTGACGCGTTCCTGCACGACCCCGGTGCGTTGATCGAAAAACGTGCTGTGGGCGAAGCTGAGCAGCGCTTCGGACTGTTCCCGAACCTCGGGGAGCCCGGTGACCTTGTAGAGGCACAGCAGGCTCTCGTAGTAGTGCATGTGCGGATTCTGCAGGCGAATGGTGTTGGCCGGGACCGTCTCGCGGTAACCGTTGCCGTCCGGCATCGCCAACAGGGCCTCGATATCACTTTTCAGCTTGTCCAGCTTCGGGTCGATTACGCGGCCGCCCAGAACCTTGCGGCTCTGAGCGAGGGCGAGGATCGCGTACGCGCTGACGTAGAGGTTGGGCTTCGGGTCGGTCAGCTGACCCTTTTCGATGTCGACCATCATGCCCGGCACGCCCTCCGGCACGAGACAGGTATCCAGAAAACGGTCGATACTGGCTTCGAGTTTTTGGGGCAGCGATTTTTTTCTCCAGCCCATCTTCCAGGCCAGCGCCATGCAGTAGATTTGCCGGGCCTGCACGCGAACACGCGCCTCGGAGGAAGGAACGGGCCTGCCGTCAAAACCGATGGCCTCGTAAAAAGCGCCGTTGTCCAGGCGCGATTGCTTCCACCACAGCGGCAACAGGTCCTCGTGCGTCCACTGCTGGAACTCCTGTGACAGCCGGGCCAGTTTTTTCAGGGGGTTTTTCAATTCAGCAGCAGCAGCGCAAGCGACGAGTGTGGCCAACGATATACCACTGTGTATTCAACTTCCATACCCGGACCTCAAGCTGCAGCGGCGCCGCGCCGATTGTCCGCTACCGCTCGAGGTCGAGGACCAGGGCGGAACGCGCCGGCACTTCGAGTGAGTCGCCCAGCGCGATGGCGGTTCCGTTCATGACATCGATGCCGGTTTTATAGCCGCCCAGCCGCTCGGCGAAGCGCGACAGCCCGAGTGTCGTGCTTTGCCCGTTCTTGTTCAGCACCACCATCACGGCGTCGCTGTCGTCGTAACGGAAATAGACATAGGTTCCGCTGTCCGGTACGAAGTGCATGGTCTTGCCGAAGTGCAGGACCGGCTTGTCCCGCCGCCAGTTCAGCAGCTGCTTCAGGTAGGCCTGGGCTTCCAGTTCGCGCTCGCTCATGCCGTCACCGGTGAACGCATTGCGGGTATCGCCGGCCCAGCCGCCCGGAAAGTCACTGCGGATGTTGCCGTGGCTGCCGTCGTCGGTGCTGTCCATCAGGATTTCGGTGCCGTAGTAGTACTGCGGTATGCCGCGCATGGTGGCGAAAAAGACCATCGCCATGCGCCACAGGTCATAGTCCTCGTTCAGCTGGGTGAAAATCCGGTCCATGTCGTGGTTGTCCGGAAAGATGACCAGGCCGTCCGCGTCGGGATAAAGAAAATCCATCGCCAGCGCGCGGTAAATGCGCTCGAGGCCGCCCGGGCTGTGATCGAACAGCCCCTCGCCGTCTTTGGTCGTGAGCCCCAGCCAGACCGCTTCCTGCAGGGGAAAGTCCATCAGGCTCGGCAGCTCAGTGGAGAAACCGTCCAGGTTTTTCTTGCCGCGCTGCCAGTAGGCGACGATCTGCGGGTCGCCCGACCATTCCTCGCCGACGACATTGAAACCGGGGTACTCGTGCATGATGCGCCGGACCCACTCCGCCATGTAATGCTTGTCCGGGTAGGGCCAGGTGTCCATGCGGATTCCGGCCAGCCCGAGGTACTCCACCCACCACAGCGCGTTCTGGGTCAGGTAGTCGGCCAGCAGGGGGTTGCGTTGGTTCAGGTCCGGCATGCCCGGCACCACGAACCAGCCGTCGGAGTAAGCGCGGCGGTCGGCTTCGGAGGCGTTCGGATCCTGGTTGACATAGCGCTGATGCGATGTGACCTGGGGGTCCTCGATCATGTTGATCCAGTCCCCGGTCGGCAGGTCGTCCATCCACCAGTGCGTCTCGCCGGTGTGGTTGACGATCATGTCCATGATCGTGCCGATACCCATTGATTTCGCGGTCTGCACCAGGTCCCGGTATTCTTCGTTGCTGCCGTAGCGGGCATCGACGGCATAAAAATCGGTCGCGCCGTAGCCGTGGTAGGAATAGGAGGGCACGTCGTTTTCGAGCACCGGGTTCAGCCAGATGGCGGTAAAGCCCATGTCCTGGATGTACGGCAGGCTGTTCTTGATGCCGGCGATGTCGCCGCCGTGGCGGCCGCCCTTGTTGTCGCGATTCAGCCGGTCTGCCATGCCCTCGACCGAATCGTTGCCGGATTGGCCGTTCGCAAAACGATCGGGCGTGATCAGGTAAATCGCGTCGGAGCCGTCAAAACCTCTCGTGTGCGCCGGGTCTTCGTTCTTGCGCTTCAGCGTGTAGCGGTGCACCCGTTGGTCGCCGTCGTCGTTGAAGGCAATATCGAACGCGCCGGGCTCGGTTTCCGGAGCGATGTCCAGGTAAAGAAACAGGTAGTTCGGGCTGTCGACGGTCTCGACGCGCTGGATCGTGACGCCCGCATGGTCCACCGCGGGTGTGTAGCGCGAAATATCCTCGCCGTAGACCAGCAGCTGGAGTGAGGTTTCCTTGAAACCCGTCCACCAGAACGGGGGCTCCACGCGCTCGATGGTTTTGGCGTCGGCCGAGGCCTGCCAGGGCAGGGCGAAAAACAGTATCAGTATCAGCGTGATTCGTTTCATGTTCATGATTTTAGAAAAAAGTAGCCGCGGAGTGTTCGTCTGAAATCGTATTCACCCGTTGGAGTGTGGAATTGGAATTGCGGGTCGATTAGCTTTTCACTTCTACCCGTCTGAAAAAAATCCAGCATCGAAATCGGGTACCCGGGGATTACATGAGAATTTTAGGCACCATCTGCGCCAGCCTGCTCACCATGACGGCGATTCTTGCCGCACCGGCGATTTCTGCGCAAAGCCCGCCCGCGGTTTCGTC
Organism: Lysobacterales bacterium; assembly: GCA_050114495.1. Taxonomy (GTDB): domain Bacteria; phylum Pseudomonadota; class Gammaproteobacteria; order Xanthomonadales; family SZUA-36; genus JABDPF01. The sequence goes on from JASFSI010000065.1 coordinate 4,814, forward strand.
CGGGGAACTCGTCGTGATCGGCGATTTTGAATCGCGGTTCGTGCCTGCGCGTGACGTTTACGTCTGGCTGCCCGAAGGCTTCGATGAAAACGGTGAATACGCCGTCCTGTACATGCACGACGGGGACATGCTGTTCGATGCCAAAGTGACATGGAACGGGCAGGAATGGGGTGTCGACGAGGTCGCCTCCCGGTTGATGGCGGAGCACGCGGTGCGTGATTTCATCGTCGTCGGCATTCCCAATGCCGGACCCGAGCGGCGTATCGAGTACCTGCCGCAGCGGCCCTTTGAGATGATGACGGCGCAGCAGCGTGATGCTTTTTACGCGATGCAGCGCGGCGATGCGCCGCTCCTGGCCGGCGAAGTCCGTTCCGATGCCTACCTGCGCTTCCTGGTCGAGGAGCTCAAGCCCTACATCGACCTGCGTTTCCCGGTGCTGTCCGATCCCGAGAACACCTTCATCATGGGATCAAGCATGGGTGGGCTGATTTCGATCTATGCGCTGGCGCGCTACCCCGGCGTCTTTGGCGGCGCGGGCTGCCTGTCTACGCACTGGCCCGGCGCCGTGCCGCAGGAAGACAACCCCTTCCCGTTGAAAATGCAGCAGTTCCTGGCGGGCTACCTGCCGGGCGGAAAGCGGGTCTGGTTCGATCATGGCACCGAGGGGCTCGACGCGGCCTACCCGGAACTGCAGCGCGGCGTCGATGCCGTGATGCGGGAAAAAGGCTACGACCAAAGCAACTGGGTAAGCTACGTGGCCGAAGGCGCCGACCACAGCGAAGACGCCTGGCGCGCGCGCCTGCACCTGGCGCTGACCTTTCTGCTGGCTCCGCCGGAAGATCGCTCCCTGGCCGCGGTGTCCTCGCCGGACGGCCGCATTCGGTTCGCCCTGAACGAAGGCCGGTTCGGCGGCAAGACCTACTCGCTTACTTTTGGCTCCGAGACCATTGTCCGCGACGCCCGGCTCGGCATGCGTTTTGCCAAGCAGCACGGTTTCGACCGTGACCTCACGCTGGTCAGCGTGAACAGGAACAGCCACGATTCGACCTGGGAGCAGCCCTGGGGCGAACGCCGGGTGGTGCGCGATCGCCACGAGGAGCTGCTGCTGTCGCTGCAGAACCCGCAGGGTGGGCGCATCGACCTGCGCGTGCGCGTGTTCGACGATGGCCTCGGTTTTCGCTACGAGGTGCCGAAGCAGGAGGGGTTCGAAACGCTGCATATCGTTGACGAGTTGACCGAATTCGTCCTGCCGGAAAACTCGACCGCCTGGTGGATTCCCGGGCGTCGCTACAACCGTTACGAGTACCTTTACCGCACGACGGGCCTCGAGGCCATCGAAATGGCCCATTCTCCATTCACGCTGCGCACCCCGCGCGGAACGCACGTCAGTATCCACGAGGCGGCACTGGTCGACTACGCCGCTTTCGTGCTGGACCAGCGCCGTCCCGGCGTCTTCCAGGCGAACCTGACACCGTGGTCGGACGGGGTGCGCGTGAAGACGGCCGCGCCGTTCAAGACCCCCTGGCGGACCATCCAGCTTGCAGATGCGGCGACCGGCCTGCTGAACTCCAGCCTGATCCTGAACCTGAACGAACCCAACGTGCTGGGTGACGTTTCCTGGGTGCAGCCGGGCAAGTACGTCGGCATCTGGTGGGCGATGCACATCAAGCGGAAAACCTGGGGCAGCGGCCTGGTGCACGGTGCGACCACCGCGGAAACGAAGCGCTACATGGATTTCGCCGCGAAGTACGGTTTTGACGGCGTGCTGGTCGAAGGCTGGAATACCGGCTGGGACGGTGACTGGTTCCACAACGGCGACCTGTTCAGCTTTACCGGGAGTTACCCGGACTTCGATATCGAGGAAGTCACCCGCTACGGGGCAGAGAAAGGCGTGCGCCTGATCGGGCACCACGAGACCTCGGGCAACGTCAGCAACTATGCGGAGCAGATGGCGGACGCCTACGACCTTTACGAGAAACTGGGCGTAAGCCAGGTCAAGACCGGGTACGTGGCCGACGGCGGCGATATTCGCCGCATCGACGACAATGGGATCGCGCAGTACGAGTGGCACGACGGCCAGTTCATGGTCGGCGAATACCTGCGCTCGGTCACCGAGGCGGCCAAGCGCCGCATCAGCATCAACACGCACGAGCCGGTCAAGGACACGGGTCTGCGCCGCACCTATCCCAACTGGCTGACGCGCGAGGGCGCCAAGGGCCAGGAATTCAATGCCTGGGGCAATCCGCCCAACCCGCCGGAGCACACCACGATTCTGCCTTACACGCGCCTGCTGGCCGGTCCGATGGACTTTACGCCCGGCATTTTTGACCTGACCTTCGACGGCCCGGAGTGGCCGCACCGCGTGAGCACCACGCTGGCCAAGCAGCTGGCCCTGTACGTGACGCTGTACAGCCCCGTGCACATGGCCGCCGACCTGCCGGAAAACTACGAGTCGCGCCCGGACGCGTTCCAATTCATCGTCGATGTGCCGACCGACTGGGAAGAAAGCATCGCCGTGGCCGGCGAGGTCGGTGAGTACGTTGCTTTTGCGCGGCGCGAGCGCGGCGGGCCGGACTGGTACCTCGGCGCGGTCACCGACGCGAACGGGCGCGACCTGTCGATTCCGCTGGATTTTCTTGAGCCGGGGCGGTCCTACACGGCGCACGTCTACCGCGACGGCGACGGCGCCCACTGGAAGAATAATCCCTACGCGGTCGCAATCGAGAAGCGTGCTGTCACGGCTGAAGCGGTGATGGAGCTCCGGCTGGCGCCCGGCGGCGGCGCCGCGGTCCGTTTCGAGGCTTTAGGGCCTGTTAACACGGAATGAAAAGGCCTCGATGATGGCACGGCAAAAACCCCAACTCAGTTTCTGGCAGATCTGGAACATGTGTTTCGGATTCCTCGGCATCCAGTTTGGCTTCGCCTTGCAGAACGCCAACGTCAGCCGGATTTTCCAGACCCTCGGCGCGGAAATCG
>JASFSI010000066.1:0-7758 GCA_050114495.1 Lysobacterales bacterium
TGACGCCGGCGTGTATGTTGTTTTCCTCGTCCCTGATATCCGGTATGCCGACGTTGGGGTCGGCCGCGGTGCTCGGCAGCAGCTGCATGATGCCGATCGCGCCGGCCGCGCTGCGGCGGCTCTGGTCCAGTCGCGATTCCTGGTAGCCCTGTGCGATGGCCATCAGGTGGTTGATGCCGTACTGCTCGCCGTATTTCTGAAAAATGTCATCGACTTCCGAAAAGCGCTCGAAGTCGTCGTTGGCCAGCGCATTCTTGGCCCAGTCGAAATCCCGCACGTAGCGGTTGATCATGATGTTGCCGAGCAGCGTTCCCTGTCGATGGGTTTTCACGAACTCGTTGAGCGCCGCCAGCAACTTCGGGCTGTCCGGGCGGACCGCGTACGCGATGCGACCGCCTTCGCGGAACACGATATCCTCGCGCACGTCGAGGTTTTCGAACACGCTGCTCCAGGATTCCGCCTTGTAGTCGTCCACCACGGCCCAGGGCAGCAGGCCGGCGTTCACCATTTCAAGCAGGTCGTCGTCTTCCAGCCAGGGTGAGGCGTCCTGGATGTCGATTGGCGGGCGTCCTTCTGCTTCGAAGCGCCGGTTCAACAGTTCCAGGCTGGCGCGGTAACTGCTCGATGGCCGAACCGTGACGGTCTGCCCGGCCAGGTCGTCGATCGATGCCAGGGCAGTCGCCGCAGGACCGGTGACCAGGATCTCGGACAGCGGCTTGGTGAGCGGGTCGCTGAAGTCGACTTTAGCCTGGCGCTCGGGCGTGATGGTCAGTCCAGCGGCAGCGATGTCGCCGCGCCCTTCGAGCAGCGCGGGGATCAGTCGGTCCCGGGCAACCGGAAAGAAAACCACGTGGACCTTGACGTGCCCGGTGCCCAACTGTTCGTTCAGTTGTTTCTCAAAGGCCCGAAACGCCTCGTAAGTTGCGCCTTTCTCATCGACGCCGTCCAGAAAGTAGCGCGGCGGTCCATATACCGTGAGCACGCGCACCACGCGGCGTTCGATCATGCCGTCCAGGTCGCCGGACCAGGTGTTCTTGAGGCGCGGGGCTTCCGCCTCGATCACGAGATCAGGAGGCGCTGGGTTGGCGGGCGGCGCTGCCTCCGCGTCGGACATCGTGTTTTCGGTGACCCGGGCTTCGGCCGATGGCTCCGCGGGTGAATACTCTTCGCTGCTGTTCGAGTTGCCGCAGCCTGCCATCAGCAAGCCGGCAAGCAAGAGTGCCGTTGCGTTTTTCATGGTTTGAAACGTGTCCATTTTCAGGTCATGGGATTATACGACAGGGCGCGGATTCGGGGGCTGACCGCCTCGAGGCGTCAAAAAACGCAAAAAAAACCCGCGGCGATTGCCGCGGGTTTCCACGATCAGGTTTTTACAGGGCCGATCAGGCGAAGCGCCTTACCGCCACGAAGCCAATGCCCAGCAGCAGCAGCACCATGAGGGCCTTGCCGTAAGCGCCGACCGTCGGAATGCCTTCGTAAAAGGTCGTGTATTCGAAGGTGCAGGTTTCCGAATCGCCTTCTTCGAGCTCCACGCCGGCACACTCCTCGCTGGCGTCGACTTCGGTGAATTCCTGTCTGGGAACCTGCGTGGCCTGGCACTGGCTCGTGCCTTCATTGATGATCTGCACGGTGGCTGTCACGGAGTCACCATCCTCCAGGAAGACCACGATTTCTCTTTCGGTCTGTGAAATGGGATCAGAACCATTGCTGACTTCGAAATCGGTAATCGGTGTATCACAGCTCAGCGTGACCTCGACTCCGAAATCGATAATTCCTCCAATCTCCTCCTGTACGAACCAATCCGTGCGGACGGTATATTGCGTCTCGCCCGAATTTGCTGCCTCCAGCGTTACATTGTCGTAGTAGACGCCCGCGCGTGCCCAGGACTGTCCCAGGGGTTCCTTCACATCATTAAAGAAGCCGAACTGCAAAAGCTCGCCGTCCCACTCCTCCGTAATGGTGAACTCGATGGACTGGTTTCTCGTCCTGACGCTGTCAGGATTATTCGGGTCAGCGCTTGGCGGATCCACCAGAAGGGTTTCAAAGTATAGCCTTTCGAAAGAAGAATTCAGTACTTGCACGAACGCACCGATTACTTCTCCGTTTTCCGGAAAACCGAAGCGATCCTGGGCAACGTCAAACGAGAAGGTGTAATCGCCCGGTTTGATGTTGGGGTAGTCCTGAAAAACCAGCACACGCTCACACCCCGTGCCTCCCGGGAAGTACTGGTTGCCGTAAACGCGCAGCATATTGCTCAGGACGCCGTCCCAGGCGGGAACTTCCAGGCCGGCCCGGAAATAACTGTCTCCCTGTTGGCCAGCGGTCCAGAAGTTTCTGTTTTCTGCCTCGCCGGCAAAGAATGTGCCGTCAGGCGTTCCGCTGCACGTACTACCGTTCCAAAATTGGTCAAATGCGACCCAACCATTACCGATAAAAAACTGGTCTCTTACTCGATCCTCGAAATCATCAAAAAACAGGGCTTGCGCCAACGCTTGCCCACTGAAGGCGACGAGCAGGGTGCAGATGACAGCGTGAAACGGTGCACGTTTGAAAAAGGTTTTCATTTATCACTCCCGAGAGGTCAAGTCGAATTCTAATTATTATCGCGGCATTATCTTCGTAATCGATGAGAGGCGACAACCGTTTGTGCGATAAGCGGGACTGATCCTGAGTCGGACAGTCCATTTTGCGTTGGCGCTGTGATGCTGGGTTTCGTTTCCCGCTCGTCTTAACATGAGTCCGGCTTGGCGAATCGCGCTTGAGTTGCCGCGGCCGCATTGGGAGGATTAACTTACCAACAACCGTGCTTCACTCCGCTCAGGGGTCGGTGCATCTCGATTACCGTAATACGTTCTAGGGAGTAACAGATGAAAAATTCAGTTTGGCGTTCCGTGACGATTCTCGGCGCTTTTCTTGCTGCCGGCGCGGTCAGCGCGCCCGCGATGGCAGAGCCGATGTTTTTTGATAACTTCGAAGATCGGACGGCCGAGCAGCCCACCCTGGGTAACGGCTGGACCTGGTACGACCAGTCGTGGGCAGGAAATTCATGCGGGGTGGACTTCGTTGGCGGTTCCGGCCCGTGTGACAACGACGGCAATTGCGACAACGACTACGAGCAGGACAACCGCAACTTCACCAATGCTGGGGCGGATGACTCCTATTACCGTGCCGGGCTGGAAGTGCCGGCCTGGGATGGCGCTTTGAGCAACGTACTTCGCGTCTACGGTAACCAGTACAACACGAACGGCGACTGCCAGCGCACGCTGATTTTCCAGGAGATCGTGATCGAAGAAGCCGGCTCGATGGTATTTTCCTTCGACGTGGCCAAGGACCGGTTCGGCGCGCCGGCCAATGGTGAAATTACCGCGGCTTTCGTCAAGGTTTTGAAGGTTTCCGACTTCAGCTACCAGGAACTCGTGTTCAAGCACGTCGAAACGATGCTCGATGAGAACACGCTCACCGAAAAGATGTATATCGAGTTCGTCGTGACCGATGACATGGTCGGCGAGGTGCTGCAATTCGGTTTCTACAACGACGTCGTTCCCGGCCTGCAGCAGTCATGGGCCAACGCGGGCGCGTATTACGACAACGTCACGCTGGACGTCTCGGCCATCGGGCCCGCGCACTCGGGTTCCTTCTACAACGTGGACCAGGCCGGCCACGGCTTCTCGACGGAGTTCGGTGTTCTGAACGGCGCGCCCTTCGCGGTCATCTACTGGTACACCTACGACGACCAGGGCAACCCGATCTTCTTTATCGGCCAGGACGCGGTTTTCGACGGCAATGCCGTCACGATCACGTTCTATTCCCCGACCGGGATGATTTTCGGCGAATTCAACCCGGTTGAATTCCCGCTCGATGTCGCGGGAACCGCTACCTTCGTGTTCAGCGACAGCAGCAACGCCACGTTCAGCTACACGCCCAGTGAGTTCTCGATCAATACCTGGGGCCATTCGGCGGTGACGGACCTGCCGCTGGTCAAGCTGTTCGGTATTCCGGCTGATTTCTTCTTCGACCTGTCCCAGTAAGTGCAGGCAGGACAGGGCAGTAAAAAGACCGGGGCGCGCGTCGCCCCGGTTTTCTGTCTGATGCTTGTCTGCGCGGTCGCGTCTTCTTCTGCGTATGCGCAGGAAGTGCTCTGGAGCGACGAATTCGACAGCGGGTCAGCGCCGGACCCGGCCGCCTGGTCCCATGATATCGGCGACTGGGGCTGGGGCAACCGGGAACTGCAGAACTACACGTCGTCTCCCGACAACGTACGCGTCGAGGAAGGGAGCCTGGTCATCACCGCACGCGCGGTTTCCGATAACACCGACACGGCGCGCTTTACTTCTGCGCGTATCAACACGCGGGACAAACTGACCTTTCGTTACGGCACGGTCGAGGCCCGTATCCGCGTACCCGATCTGGCCGACGGTTTGTGGCCGGCGTTCTGGACGCTGGGCAACAATCATGCCGAGGTGGGCTGGCCCCGTTGCGGCGAGCTGGACATCATGGAGCTGGGCCACGCGGATGCGATCGCGGCGGGAACGGTCAACCGGCGCGTCGGATCGGCTGCGCACTGGGACAACGCGGGCGCCCGGGCCACCTATGGCGACCACCGTGACCAGCCTCAAGACCTGGACGGCGAATATCACGTGTTCAGCATGGACTGGACGCCCGAGCGGGTCACCACCTACGTCGACGGCAGGCAGGTCTGGAGCTTTTCAATCGGGCAGGACAGCTGCGTGGACTGTACCGAGTTCCACCAGCCGCATTTCCTGATCCTCAACCTGGCCGTGGGCGGCAATTACACGGGGCGTTTCGGCACGGACGAAATCACGGCGCCGTTGCCGGCCGAAATGCACGTGGATTACGTTCGCATCCTGGATAACGGTCATACCGAACTGGGCGGCAGCGCCGCGCCGGTCCGGCAGGACGGTCGGCCGTCAGCCGCAGTCGACGAGTGATTCGGGCGGCGGATTTTGCAGAATCCGCACTTCCGAAATGCTGATGCCGAAATCATCCTTGGTCATGATGACCAGCGGTGAAAAGATGTTGGCCATGTTCGCGCCGGCCTCCTCGAAGCAGCCGAGCTTGAAACTCATTCGAAACCACTGGCCTTCCGGAACGGCCTTGAACAGGCGGGTCATGTTGAGCGCACCGCCGCAGGGATAGCCGCAGTCCATCTTCAGATCGACTGACTTTTTGGGTTTCTGATCGATCCGCGCCACGACGCTGAGCGCCGCGCCGCTGTCAGTCAGCGCCTGCATGTCCGATGCAATGGGCTGCAGCCAGTAAACTTGTGCCAGGCCGCCGTTCCACTGGGTTTGAACGATATCCTGGCCGGCTTCCTCCAGCAGCCGCACGACGATGGCTTCGCTTTTGTGACTGGTCGTTTCCTTTCCCCACACGGGAACCGACCAGTTGCCCTCGCTTCCCAGGTGGAGGGCGAAAGGGGCTTGCGAAACGCCATCGAACACGGTGATGTCAGCCGAATCCTGGGCGTAAACCGGCAGCGCGCAAATCGAGACGATCAGAAGTGAGGCCAGAGTGAAAAATACGGACCTGGAGGTCATGTTCGTGTCCATTTTTTGTCCTGTGCAGTCTGTGGCGGCTTATGCGCTTAAAGCTTTTTCATGAACTGTTCAGTTTAGGCAAGATCCTTGCCCGCTTGAATGCCATGCACGCCGTAATGGACTGTAAACACGACAACTGGGACAATTTCAGCGTGCAGCCGATGGAAACAACAGGAAACGGATCAAAGACGTTTGAGTGGCCGGGCTGGACCCGGGCCATGGCTGAGCGCTTCTACGAAAACCGGCGTCAGCAGTTCTGGGCCTTGCAGCTGGCCGGCTGGGGCGGTTTTTGCGTGGTGACGTTTTTCAGCCTCACGCTCTGGTACAACACCGTGGAACCCTCACACATCCTGCAGATCCTGGTGCAGGCGCTGCTGGGCATGATCCTGTCGCTGCCCCTGTATGCCGCCTGCCGTCACCTGTGGCAGCAACCCGGTCCACGGCGCATGGTATTGGCTGTTTGCGCCCTGCTGCTTCTCGCGCTGGTCTGGACCGTGGTCCGTATTGCCGCATTCATCTATATCACTTCAGCCCAGGGAAACTGGATCTGGGCCGATTTTGGCGGCTGGTATTTTTCCTCCTTTCTCGTCTACCTTTGCTGGGTAGCCCTGTATTTCGGCAACAAGTACTACCACCGTGCGCAGGCCGAGCAGGAGGAGCGGCTGGAAGCGGTTTCGCGGGTAAAAGAAGAGCAGATAAGGCGGATTCGTGCCGAGAACGAAGCTCGGGTTGCCCAGCTGGGAATGCTGCACTACCAGCTCAACCCGCATTTCCTGTTCAATACGCTGAATACGGTCAGTGCGCTGATTCGTGCGGAAGACAACCAGACCGCCCGCCGGATGATCACCCGCCTCGGTCATTTTTTGCATCACTCCCTCGAAAGCGACCCGGCGCAGATGATCACGCTTGACGAGGAAATCGAAGCGCTGATGCTCTACCTGGATATCGAGAAGATCCGTTTTGGTGAGCGCCTCAAACTGGAAATCGACATCGAAGAGCGCGCCGGCGGCGCCATCGTTCCGGGCCTGCTTCTGCAGCCCCTGGTCGAGAACGCGGTGAAACACGCGATCGCTCTCAACGAGGCCGGGGGCACCATCGCCATCAAGGCGCGGGTCGACAATGGCGACCTGCATATCGAGCTCACCGATACCGGCCCGGGCGGTTCCGTGTCCGAGGTGCCGACGCGATCCGGCCGGCGCGTCGGCCTGCAAAATACGCTGCAGCGCCTGCAGACGCTGTACGAAGAAAGCTATGTTTTCGACATAGAAAAACGGGCGCAGACCGGTCTGCGCATCACCATTCGCATTCCCTTCAGGGAATCGGAAGCCGCCACGTGAGCCATCTCAGGGCCATCGTGGTGGATGACGAACGCCTGGCGCGCCAGTTGCTCGTATCCCTGTTGGAGGATATCGGCGGCGTCGATATCCTGGCCGAGTGCGCCAACGGTCGCGAAGCCGTGCGCGCCGTTTCCGATTTCACACCGGACCTGATGTTCCTCGATATCAAGATGCCGGGCTGGAACGGCTTCGACGTGATCAAGAAGATCCAGCCCGAGCAGCTGCCGATGGTGATTTTCTGCACCGCGTTTGAACGCTACGCGCTCGATGCCTTCGAGGTGCACGCGGTCGACTACCTGGTCAAGCCGCTGGACGAAGACCGTGTCCGTATCGCGGTGGAGCGGGCCGTTGCCCGACATCGCGAGGAACAGTTGGCCGGTAGTGACAAGCAGCCGCTCCTGGATGCCATCGAGGAGATTACCGGCAACCGCGCCGCGCCGATGGCGGATACGGAAGCCGGTGAGCCGTCGGAGCGGAAAATTGCCATACGGGACCGCGATAAAGTGCACCTGATTCGCGAGGATCGCATTGCCTGGGTGGATGCGGCCGGCGATTACATGTGCGTGCATGCCGATGGCGACACGCACGTCATGCGCTGCACGATGAAGCGCCTGCTGGAACTGCTGGACGGGCGCATTTTCAAGCGCGTTCACCGTTCCACCATCGTCAATCTCAATTTCGTTGTGCTGGCGAATGTACTTCCGAAGGGCGAATACATGCTCTCCCTGGAAAATGGGGAGCGCATCAAGGTGAGCCGGAATTACCGGGCCGAGGTGAGCGATTTCCTGGAAAGCCTCGATCCTGACTGAAGGACCGTCATCCGGAGTAAGCGGTTTTCCCGTTTGCCTCAATACGAGTCCCGC
>JASFSI010000067.1:0-7747 GCA_050114495.1 Lysobacterales bacterium
TTTGACCGGCCGCACGCCGAATGAACGCCTCGCGCAGCGTCCAGCTGCGGCCGACCAACCCCAGGCCGACGCGTCTCAGCAGGCCGAGGCCCTCCGGCAGAAACAGGCCGCGCAGACCGTGCACGCCACGGCACATCACCTCGGCTTCCGAGCGGCGCCAGCGGTCATAGCGGCGCAGAAGCGCGTCATCCCCGCAATCCACGCCGTCGCGCCGTGCAGCGGCCAGCACTTCGGCCAGCGCGGCCGCGTCCAGCAGGCCCATGTTGACGCCCTGCCCGGCCAGCGGGTGCATGACGTGCGCCGCGTCACCCAGCAATACGGAGCGGCGTCCACGGTAACGTTCGCTCAGCCGCATCGTCAGCGGAAACGCTGCGCGCGGACCGATGGCTTCGAGTTCACCCGGCCAGTGGTCCGGGCTGCCGGCAACCGCGCGTCCGAGTTCGCACAGGAACGCCTCGTCATCCAGCTGCAACAGTTCTTTTGCACGGGCCTCCGGGCAGGTCCAGACCAGCGAGGACGTGCCGTCCGCCAGCGGCAGCAGCGCAACCGGCCCGCCGTCGACGAAACGCTGCCAGGCCACCCCCGGGTTGGGACGGGCGCTTCGGACCACGCCGACCACGCCCATCTGGCCATATTCCCAGTGGTCGCTGCCGATACCCAGCAGCCTGCGTACCCGCGAGTCGGCGCCGTCGGCGCCGACCAGCAAGCGCGCGCTCAGCAGCTTGCCGCTTTCCAGCCTGGCCTGCGGCAGGCCATCGACGAAGTCGAGCGCAGCCAGGCGATCGGGACAGTGCACCTCGACACCGGCGGTCATGGAGAGCGCCTGCCACAGCGCCCACTGCACCAGGTCGTTTTCCACGATCGTGCCCAGCGTATCAAGACCGAATTCAGCCGCCTGGAACGTCAGCACGGACGATTCGTCACGGTCTTCCACCCGCATTTCGCGGTAATGGCGGTGGCGGCTGTTCAACACCTGCTTCCATGCGCCCGTTTCGTTCAGTACCGCGGCCGATCCGGGAGAGATGGCGGATACGCGCAGGCCAACCGGCTGAGCGGCGTCAAAGGCGGCGGGTTCGTGGTGTTCGATGACTGCCACCGAGTAACCCGAGCGCGCCAGCAGGCTGGCCGCGGCGGCGCCCACCATGCCGGCACCGACGACGAGCACATCACAGTCGCTGCGTTCCTGCGGGCTCACAGTGTTTCCCCCCGGGCCAGGCGAGGAATCTGACCTCGGAATCCCATGGACTTGACGGCCAACTGGCGGCGCAGAGACGGCACGAAGGCATGCGCCAGCAAGCCGGCCAGCCGGCCAATGGAGGCCGCGCCGGTGGGATTCGCGTAAATGCGCGCCAGGCCATCCGAATAGGCAATCGTTCCGTCGTGATCGGGTTTGCGCCAGGCGCTGTAGCGGCACAGCCGGTCCCAGCTGCCGGCGTCAAAGGCTTCGTCGCCGCGGATGCCGTCAGCCAGCACTTCCGCCAGCACGGCCGCGTCGCGCAGGCCCAGGTTGAAACCCTGCGCGCCGACCGGGTGAATCGCGTGCGCCGCGTTGCCGAGTATCACGGTTCGCGGACGGATGTCTTCCCGTGCCCGCACCAGTCGAAGCGCGTATGCGCTGCGCCGCCCAACCTTGAGAAAACGACCCAGGCGGCGGCCGAAACGGGCGTTGGCCCGGCTCATGAACTCCGCATCCGGCCATTCAAGACAGGCTTTCACTTCATCAGACGGCACGCACCAGATCAGGCCACAACGGCCATCCTCGTGAGGCATCACGGCCATCGGGCCGCTCGGCGTGAACAGTTCAAAGGCGCGGCCGCGGTGGTCTTCTTCGGGCGTCACGTTACAGATCACGGCGCTCTGGCCATAATCGTGACGTTCACATTCAATGCCCAGCGACTCCCGCACAAACGAGTCTGCGCCGTCGGCACCGACGGTCAGCGCCGCATGGATCTCGACCCGCTCGCCACCGGAGATCAATTCCAGTCGGCACGCATCTTCTTCGAACCCGATCGACTCCAGGGCAGCGGGGCAGAATACGTCCAGCCCCTTCAGCCCCGGCAGCGTCTGCGCCAGCGCCGCGCCAAAAGCACGCGCTTCGAGCACGTGGCCGAAGCGGTCGAGGCCCAGTTCTTCGGGTTCCATCAGGACGCGCCCGGGCCGGTTCAGTTCACGCACCTGGATCTCGCGGATCGGCGTCGCGCGTGCGGCCACCCTTGGCCACAGCCCGAGCCCTTCCAGGATGGCGCAGGAACTGGCGCTGAGCGCCAGCGTGCGGTCGTCGTAACTGGGTTGGGTATCGGCCTGGAAGGCGACCGCCTCGATCAGCGCGACGCGCAGTCCCAGCGGAGACAGCGCGCAGGCCAGGCTGGCGCCAACCAGCCCGCCGCCGACGATCGCGACGTCGTACCGCTGTTCATCCTGCTGCTTTGCCATGTCAGGCCGCCATCAGTTCCTCGATTTCGCCGGCCGTCTTCGCGAGTCCGGCGGTCAGGATACGCGGCTCGTCGCGCGTGACCGCCACGTTATCCTCGATGCGGATTCCCATGCCGCGCCAGCATGCTTCGACGTCGTCCGTGTCCGGCGGAATGTAAATGCCCGGCTCGACTGTCAGCACCATGCCCGGCTCGAGTTCTCGCGAGTGGCCGTCGATGGTGTACTCACCGACGTCGTGCACGTCGAGGCCGAGCCAGTGGCCGGTGTTGTGCACGTAAAAACGCTTGTAGTCCTCGCTCTCGATCAGCGTTTCAACGTCGCCTTTGAGGATGCCCAGGTCAACCATTCCCGCGGTGGCCACCTCGACCGCCGCGTGGTGCACGTCGTGCCACTGCTTACCGGCACGTACATTTTCAATCGCCCGCGCCTGCGCCTCCAGAACGATGTCGTACAGGGCGCGCTGTTCGGGGGAAAAACGTCCGTTGACCGGAAAAGTGCGGGTTATGTCAGAGGCGTAGCCGTCCAGTTCGGCGCCGGCGTCGATCAGGAGCAGGTCGCCGTCATTCAGGGTCCGGTTGTTCTCGATGTAATGCAGCACGCAGGCGTTGGCCCCGCCCGCCACGATCGGCAGATAGGACGCTTCGCAGTGATTGCGAATAAAGGTTTGCATCAGCAGCGCGTGGATATCGGCTTCGTTCATGCCCGGCGCACAATCGCGCATCGCGGCCTCGTGCGCCTCGATCGCGACTTTCGCGGAATTGCGCATGACGGACAGTTCTTCGCGGCTCTTGTAAACGCGCATGTCGTGCAGCATGTCGTGCAGGGCGTGAATTTCCTCCGGGGCGTGAAAGGTCTTGCGCGCGGCGCCGCGGAACTCGTTCAGCCAGCCGATCAGGCGCTGGTCGAACATGGGGTCGCGGCCCAGGTCGTGAAAAATGCGCTCGCGGTCCGGCAGCATGTCACGCAGACGGGTCTGCGCTTCGTTTATGTCCCAGGCCTCGTCCATGCCGTAGTCGGCCACGGCGCTTTCCAGGCCAACCATGCGGCCGTCCCACATCTCGCGTTTGGGATCCCGCTCGCGGCAGAAAAGAATGCTGCGCCCATCGCCTTCGTCCGGCAGCAGCACGAGCAACGCGTCGTGCTCCGGAAAGCCCGTGAGGTAAAGAAAATCGCTGTCCTGGCGGTAGGCGTAATGCGCATCGTTGTTGCGGATGCGGGCCGGTGCGGCCTGCAGGATAACGATGGAGCCGGTGCCGGCCCGCCGCATCAATTGCCGCCTGCGGCGCGCGTACTCTTTCTGCTTGATCACTGGGAACCCCGTGCCTCGTCGTTTAATGGATAGCGTCGTCGTTCCCGGGACCCCTGAATTCCTCGCGCAGGGTCAGGACGACGATGCGCACGTATTCTACTATTTCCGCGAAGGCCTTTTCTTCTTCTTCGTTGCCTTTTCCACCGTCTCCCGATGCCACTTCCACGCGGGAGATTTCAATCAGGTCTTCGAGTGCTTCGCGCGCTTCGCCCGACAGCACTTCCCGCTTCTGGTGACCGAGGCCGGCCAGGTAGCCCGAACACCATTGCGCCAGTGAAATCGTGCGATCTTCCAGCGCTTCGTCGTCTGAGGGCAGCCACAACTCAAATCCCAGTTCTTCGTCGGCCAACTGGGCGTTCGTTGTCTCAAAGGTTTCGACCATGACGGCCGCCATTTCCTGTTCCGGCCGGGCCAGCAGCCGCATCGCGGCCAGCTGCTCGAGGTATTCCCCTGCTCCCGTCACCACGCCGCCGCTCAGCAGACCGCAAAGCAGGCCGTGACATTCCGCCAACTCGGCACTGTCCAGCAGACCCTCGCTGAGCTGCAGCGCGTTTTCGAAATTGGGAAGGGCAGGAGAAGACATCGGCAAACGTTCCTAAATCACGATATTAACACTGTTGGCCAAGTGTTTGACGCTTTTGAAGACTCAATCCATAATGACGGCATGAACTCACTCGATCAAGCCACCGTGGACCTGGAGCGACTGGAGAAAAAACTCGGCGCCATGCTGGAACTGTGCGAGTCGCTCCGCGAAGAAAACGCGTCATTGCAGAACCGGCAGGCATCGCTGGTCGCGGAACGGGCATCGCTGGTCGCCAAGAACGAAGAAGCGCGATCCAAGGTCGAGGCCATGATCAACCGCCTTAAAGCCCTGGAGCACTGACCTTGAGCGAATCTGCCGAGACCGTCTCCGTCATCATCCTCGAAAAGCAATACCAGTTCTCCTGCCCGCCGGAAGAGCGCAACGAGTTGATGGAGGCCGCGCGCAAACTGGATGAATCGATGACCGCGATCCGCGAGAGCGGGCGACTGATGTCGCTTGAACGTATTGCACTGCAGGCCGCGCTCAATTTCAGCGCCGAGGTACTCTCCCTGAAACAGGCTGAGTCCGAACGCGAACAACGTGTCGATCGAAAAATCCGTGACCTGGCCGATCGCCTGGATACCGCGCTGCAGCACGATTCCTGACCGGAAAACGGACCCAGAAGCGACCCGTTCGCCGTTTTCACCACCACGCGCTATAATGAAGCCGCCCTCTGTGGTGTTTGCCATCGGGACCGTTAAATGCCTTGTCCCTACATATTGACCTCGGGGTGGCTGAACTGAACGCTGGTGTGCATGTTCGCCGTAGGCGAAAAGCCTGAAGCCTCATAAGCCTCCCCACCTGAACCTTTGGTTCAAGGTCACCGGCCCGTAGCGGCACCCTGGAGGGCGCTTACCCCGCCCCGTTAGACCGTCCCGTTCGATCTGTATGAAGAGAGTTCCTGATAAGCACAATCAGAAATCCGACCTCAGGAAAGAACTCCGCTCCAGGCGCGCCGCGCTGGCTCCCGGACGCCGGGCGGAACTCAACGCTGCGATAAACCGGCACCTCATCGAATATACCCAGACGGCGCGCATCAGCGACCTCGCCGCCTTCCACGCCTTCGACGGCGAACCCGACCTGTCTGCAGCCCTGCAGCACTTGGCGGAAAACGGCGTTACGCTTGCGCTGCCGGTCGTCAGGGAAGTACCCGGACGCAGTTACATCGCTTTTCATGAATGGGCCCCCGGCTGTGACATGGCGCCCAACCGCTTCGGTATCATGGAGCCGACCGGCACCGACGAAATACCGCTGGTCCGTTTTGACCTGGTGCTGTTGCCGCTGGTGTCCTGGGACCGGCGGGGCGGCCGCCTGGGCATGGGCGAAAGCTACTACGACCGGGCTTTTCAGCCTTTTGCCCAGAGCCCGCGCCCCGTGCGCATGGGCGTCGCTTTCGAGCATCAGCGCGCCGAGCACATTCCGCTCGATCCCTGGGATATTCGTCTGCACGCAATGGTCACGGAAAAAGGGTGGTTTACCTGCCCGCGCTGATCCAACACAATAAGCGTCAAAGCAACTGCCGCATGGAAGGTCGGGATGAAATACTGGCTGGTCAAGAACGAACCGGAAAATTTCAGCATTGACGATCTCGAGGCCGCGCCGAACGGCACCACGCACTGGGACGGCGTCCGCAATTACCAGGCACGAAATTTCATCCGTGACCAAATGTCGGTCGGCGACCAGGTGTTTTATTACCACTCCAATTGCAAGCCGCCCGGCATCGTCGGTATCTGCGAGGTATGCTCTGAGCCCTACCCCGACCATACCGCGCTGGATCCCTCGGCCGGGTATTACGACCCGAAACACACGGAAGACAATCCCCGCTGGTTCATGGTCGACATGAAATTCAAGCGCAAGACGAAACGCATGATCACCCTCGACGATATCAGGCAGCATGAGGACCGGCTCGAGGGCTTTGCACTGATCCGGCGCGGCAACAGGCTGTCGGTGATGCCGGTCGAAAAAAGGCACTGGGATTTGATCCTGTCACTGGAGTAAACCTTGATGATCACGGGCGACACGCAGTTCCAACAGAAACAACAGGTCGCGCTCGCCGCACTGGACCGGGTCCGCGAAGACAGCGTGCTCGGCGTCGGCACCGGCAGCACGGTCAACTGCTTTATCGAAGCGCTGGCGGAGCGCAGGTTTCGTCTGGAAGCGGCGGTTTCGTCATCTGACGCTACCACCGCGCTGCTGCAGAAAGCTGGTATCGAAGTGGTCGAACTGAACCACGCCGGCACCCTGGACCTGTACGTCGACGGCGCCGACGAGTTCGATGCCCACTGTCGCCTCATCAAGGGCGGCGGCGGCGCACTGACACGCGAAAAAATCGTCGCGGCGGCCAGCCGTCGCTTCATCTGCATCGTCGATGAAAGCAAGAAAGTCGGCGTGCTTGGAGCGTTCCCGCTGCCGGTCGAAGTCATTCCCATGGCCCGCAGCTACGTGGCGCGACAGATCGTCGCGATGGGCGGCCAGCCCGAACTGCGCGAGGACTTCGTCACCGATAACGGAAACGTGATTCTTGACTGCCACAACATGGACCTCGTGGATCCGGTTGCGGTAGAGAAAAAGCTGAACAACCTGCCCGGCGTGGTGACGAACGGCTTGTTCGCGCTGCGGCCTGCCGATACCGTTTTGATGGCGACTGCGGGCGGCGTGCAGGAGATCACTTCGTAGGCATTTCCGAGGGCTTATATTAATAAGTATTGATATGAGTCAACATATTGGGATTGACCGTCAGTACCATTAGGTTCGTTTCGACGCATCAATTGAATGCGACGGCTGGAAAACCGGTCGCCGCCCGAACAAAAATGAAACTGACACGATTCACAGACTATTCTTTGCGTGTTCTGATGTACCTTGGACTCAAGGACGAAGAACGCGTGACCATCCGTGAAATATCCGACGCTTACGGTATTTCGCGCAATCATTTGATGAAAGTCGTCAGCCTGCTGACCCGCATGGGTTACCTGGACGCGCGGCGCGGTCCCGGTGGAGGCATCGCACTGGCCAAGCCGGCCAGTGAAATCATCATCGCCGACGTCGTACGTGACATGGAAGACGACCTGAACATGGTCGAGTGCTTCTGCGCCGGCGGCACCTGCGTCATCAAGCCCGTCTGCGAGTTGAAGTCCGCCCTGTGCAAGGCCCTCGCGGCCTACATCGACACGCTGGAACACTACACGCTATCCGACCTGCTCGGGCCGGAAAAAGAACTGGGCAAGGTTCTGGGCATGTCGTCGACCTGAACCGATTTACCGGATGAAATAAAAAACGGAGCGCCAATGCGCTCCGTTTTTTTTTGGTCCCGAAGGACCTGGTCTCTCACTCAAAGGCGCGAGCGCAGGAAACCAACCGCACCGCCCAGCAGCAGCATCAGGCCGCCCAGCAGGGCGAACGCCGGTACCTGCGTAGCCGTCGCC
>JASFSI010000068.1:0-7723 GCA_050114495.1 Lysobacterales bacterium
GTGGCCGGCGGCGTAGGACAGGATATCCGCGGTGCGGTCCATCGGGTCGCCGATGTTGTAGTCCATGCGGTTGAACATCAGCGACTGCACGATGCGGCCCGAGGAGACGCTGCCGCCCGGGTGGCCGCTCGATGCGTGGTTGAACATCACGGAGCACAGGCTGCGGTAGCAGAGGTCAAAAAGCTCCAGGCTGTCGTGCTGGCCGGCCGGCAGCGGCGGGCAGTCTTCGGGCTTCAGTTCGATGAACTCGATGCCGCGTTCTTCCAGTTTGAAATCGTGGTTCATGAGGTGCTCCTGTTATTTCATGAATAGTGCTCGCCCGCTTCCATGAAGCGTGCGAACCCTTCCTTGTCATTGACGGCCTCGGCCATGCGCTCCATGCCGATTTTCAGGTCGTCCAGCGCGGTCGCGATGGACAGGCGCAGGAAATGCATGCCCTCGGTGCCGATCTGGCCGAAGGACTTGCGGTCCATCGACGCTACGCAGTACTGCCACAGCAGGAACATCTGGAACAGCGTGGATGGGCTTGTCGTGGCGCGAACCTTTTCGGGAAGGGCCGCGAAGGCCTCGTCGATACCGAGGTTCTTCACCACGCCGGCGATGTTGGGGAATACGTAAAACGCTCCGCTGGGTTTTTGGCAGGTCACCCCCGGCATGGCGTTGAGCGCCTCGACGACGAAATCGCGGCGGCGCTGAAAGGCCGAGCTCATCTCGGCGATCGTGCGCTTGCTCTCCGGCGATTCGATGGCCACGCGAGCGCCTTCCTGGTTGTAGGGCGGAATGCAGGAGAAGTAGTTGATGTTCAGGTTGGTGAACAGCTTGGCTTCCTCGACGTTGGGGAATACGACCCAGCCGATCCGTCCGCCGGTCCAGGAATAAGACTTGGACGCGCCGGTGGCGATCAGCGTCTTGTCCGCCATGCCCGGGATGGACGCGATGGAAACGTGTTTGGAGCCGTCGAACAGGATGTGCTCGTAGATCTCGTCGGAGTAAATGCGGATGTTGGGATCGCAATGCCGCAGGATGACGTCCGCGATTTCCTCGAGCTGTTCGCGCGTGGCGACGCCGCCGGTGGGGTTCGACGGAAAATTCATGAAAATCAGCTTTGTTTTCGGCGTGATCAGCTTTTCCAGGTCGGCCCCGGTGAAGCTGAATCCGATTTCCTCGCGCAGGTGCAGCGGCACCGGCACGGCACCGACGTATCGGATAAAGGATTCGTAGATCGGAAAGCCCGGGCTGGGATAGATGATCTCGTCGCCGGGGTTGGTATAGGTCTGCTGGCAAAGCCCGATCGGCGGCTTACCGCCCGGAAAAACGACCACCTGTTCTGCCGAGTACTCGAGCCCGCGCGCCTCGCCGACGTATCGGGCGACGGCCTGGCGCAGGCCCGGAATGCCCTGCGGGTTGGTGTAGTGGACGTTGTCCAGGTCCAGTTGCCGCTTGACCTCGTCGCGGATGTGCGCCGGCAGCGGAAAATCGGGTTCACCGAGGTTGCACTTGATGACCTTGTTGCCGGCCTCTTCCAGGGCGGCGATGTAGGGTCCGACCTTGAATGCGTTTTCGGTGGCGATGCGTGACGTGCGTTCAGAAATGAGTTGCATGGGATACCCCCGGCCATGAGATTTGAGCCTGCTATCCATGCTATGCAAACGCTGGTCATTTGTGAAATTTATTCTTATCATAAATACATAAAATATATTTATGAGGTAAGTCATGCGTCACCTGCCCATCGAATGCCTGCGTTCCTTCGCGACGGTCTCCGAGGTCCGGGGCTTTACGCAAGCCGGGCAGATCCTCGGCCTGACCCAGCCGGCGGTCAGTCTGCAGATCAAGCGCCTGGAAGAACGCATCGGCGCGCCGGTGTTCGTGCGGGGCGGTTCGCGGCTGGACCTGACACCCACCGGCGCGCGCCTGATGGACTATGCACGGCAAATCCTGGCCCTCAATGACGAGGCTTTGAGCGAACTGTCCACGCCGGTCATTTCCGGGCGGGTGCGCTTCGGGATTCCCAGCGAGTTCGCGACGATTCTTCTGCCCCGCGTCCTGGGCCGTTTTTCGCATTCCTACCCGGCGGTGACACTCGAAATCCATTGCGACCTCAGCCGCAACCTGCTGGCCGAGCAACCCAACCCCTACGACCTGGTGCTGGCGCTTTACGACACCATCGACAAGGCGAACCCGGCCTACATCGGTTCCGACGAACTGGTCTGGGTGACCAGCGCCAGCCACGATACGCACCGCCAGCCGACCCTGCCGCTGATCGTGGCGCCGACGCCCTGCCTGTACCGGGCCCGGGCGATCAAGGCACTGAAAGACGTTGGGCGGTCCTGGCGGATTTCCTACACGAATACCGATATTTCCGGCATCCAGGCCGCGATCGAGGAAGGGCTGGGTGTAACCGTTCTGGCGCAGAAGACGGTACCGGACACCTTGCGCATCCTGCCGTTCTCGGAACGTTTTCCGCGCCTGGGAAAAGTGGGAATCTACCTGGTCCAGAAAGAGCGGGGCGCCTCGGAATCGGTGGCGAAACTCGCTGATTACGTCAGCGCGATCGCCGGCTGAACCATTCGCGGGTATCCCGGAGCACCTGTCGCTTCACGCACCAGCCCCCCAGCTCGCCGCGCGCCGCGCGCAGCAGCATGGATTCGCGCTTCAGGTAGAACGCATCGATGCGGCGAATCGAAAGGGGGTCGGTGTTCAGCCCGTTGTGCCCCAGCGCCGTCGTGCAGGCGTAGCGGTAATGATGGCCCACCGCGTGTCTTACCCGTTCGTCGTAAAAGCCATAGGGGTAGGCAAAGGAGACGACCGGGCGGTGGATGCGGTTTTCGAGTTCGAGCAGGCAGCCCGCCAGTTCGTCTTCGAGTTCGCGGTCATCGAGTCGGGTCAGGTCGGGATGCTTGCGGCTGTGCGCGGCGATCTCCATGCCGGCGGCGGCGAGTTCCTCCAGTTGGCCCCAGTTCATCATCTCCCGGTCGAGGTGTTCATTGAGGTCGAACGCTTCCTCTGTTTTCCTGCCCACGAAGGCCGTGGGAACGAAAACGGTGGCCCGGAAGCCGTGTCGGCGCAAGGCGGGAAGCGCGTTTTCAAAAACGCTGAGGTAGCCGTCGTCAAAGGTCAGTACAACGGATGATTCGGGAAAACGGCCGTCCTGTTCGAGCCGCTCCCAGGCCGTGCGCAGGCTGATGCCATTGATTCCGCTCGCCGCGAGATGCTGCAGCTGCGACTCAAACAGATCCGGCGCCGTGGAGATGACATCACCCCGTCCGTCCAATGCGTGGTAGGTCAGCACCGTCAAGCGTTGATCAGCCATGTCGTTTTTCCTGCAGCGACCCGACAAGGTCCAGGTAACGCTCGATATGGTTTTTCGGTGACCAGTCCCGCTCCCAGGCGCTGTAGCCGAGCCGTCCGAGCCGGTCCCGTTCAGCAGGGTCTGCCGCCAGAAGATGCAGCTGCGTGCCCATCTGGGTGCTGTCGTCGAAACACAGGCCTCCGCTGCCGTTCACGATTTCGCCCAATGCGCCGATGTTGCGCACGACCACCGGGGTGGCCTGGCTCCAGGACTCGGCGATCACCATGGGGGAAATCTCGTAGGTCAGCGAGGGCAGCAGCGTGGCGACCGCATCGCGGTAGAGTGCGTGAAGCTGCGCTCCGCTGCGCTGACCCAGGAACCGGATGTTCGCTGCCCCGCCGGCCAATTTGCGCAGCATCTGTCCATACTCTCCGTCCCCCGCGATCAGCAGGTCCACTTCCGGGTGCGCCTTGAAATACGGCAGCAGGTCCTGGATGCCCTTGAGTTGCACCAGCCTGCCGACAAAAAGGTAATACGGCCGCCCACCGGGGTTTACGGTTGCCGGATCCGGCTGCACCGGCGGGCTGAACAAGTGCAGAACTTCGGCCGGCAGTTCCAGTCCGCGCTCGCGGTGCAGGTCCACCGCAAACCGGCTGCCGGCCAGAACGCGGTCGAGTTGCCGGACGGCGCGACGGATTCGAGCCGTTGAGCGCCAGAACTGCGGCGGCCGCCCATGCTTCAGCTGGCAGCGCAGGCACTGCGGGGTGGTGCAGGCCGATTCGCCATGACGAAACATCACGTGCGTGGGGCAGACCAGCCAGTAATCGTGCAGTGTCAGCAGCTTTACCGCGTCGGGTGCCAGCTCAATGGCTTCCAGGCCGCCCACCAGGCTGATGTTATGGAAGTGCACGACGTCGAAGTTCTGCTCCCGAAACAGTGCATCAACCGCACGGCGCTTGACGCCGAGCCTTCCCGTCTGATGCGTCAGCAACGGAGACAGCCAGGTGCCGGGACCGTGCAGGCCGTGCACTTGTACAGCGGCGTGATCGCTCGGGCACGGCCGCGGTGATTGCCCCGAGATGGAGAACGCATCGCGGCAATGCACGACATGAACATCGTGACCGAGTTCAGCCAGTGCGTTGCTCAGCTGCTGCACGTAGACGGCGTCGCCGCCGAAATGATACGGCGGGTAAAACGTCGTTACCATGCAGAACTTCAATCGTCGGCTTCCGGTATCCGCTCGTGGTCGACGAAAATCAGCGCCTGGGTATCGAACCCCAGTGCGCCGGCCTGCTGTTGGAATTTCTGCATGATCTCCGCGCTGACCTCGGGCTCGCGCGAAAGCAGCCAGAGGTAGCTCGTGTCGGGGCCGGAAACGAAGGCATACTGATAGTTTTCGTGATCCAGTTCGAACACGATGTAGGAACCATAGAACGGGCCGAAAAAAGAGACTTTCAGGTAGCCGGTATCGTCGCTTTCCACGAAGTAGGCCTTGCCCTCGGCCTCTTCCCATCGGCCTTTCTTGATCGAGTAACCGCGGTTGACAACGCGCACGCCGCCGTCATCGCGCAGGCTGTAGTTGGCAGTGATGTTCTGCAATCCGCGTTCGAAGGAGTGGTCGAGGCGGGCGATTTCGTACCACGTGCCCAGGTAGCGATCGAGCTCGAATTCGCTGACGGGTTTGACGCCGTCGGGCGTGCCGACGCAGCCGGCGAGCAGCAGCGGCGCCAGGAGCAGGGAGAAACGCAGGTTTCGCAGCTTCATGGTTTTCCTCACCAGGGTATTTCGGAACCGTCCCAGTTGAAAAAGTGACCGCTGTCAGCGGGCTTCAGTCCGTCGATGACGCGCAGCAGCCGCTTGGCGGTCTGTTCGGGAGTATACAACCGTTGAGGGTCGATGTTGCGCTGAAACGGCCGGGTCAGCGCCGTGTCCGTGGTGCCCGGGTGCAGCACCACGACGGCGGCCTGCGGGTGGCTGACGCGGCACTCGTTGGACAGGGTTCGAATGAACTGGTTCAGGGCCGCCTTGGAGGCCCGGTAGCCGTACCAGCCGCCCAGGCGGTTGTCGCCGATACTGCCCACCATCGCGGAAAGGGCGGCGAACACGAAGCGCTTTTTGCGCGGCTGCGCCGGCAGCAGGGCCTGGGCCGTCATCAGCGGGGCGATGCTGTTGACTTCGAACAGCTTTATCAGCTGATCGGGTTCGCAACGGGCAAGGCTCTTTTCAGGGCCCATTGCGCCTTCGTGCAGAATGCCGGCGGCATGGATCACCAGGTCAAATCCGCCGTCAAATTCCCGCGCGAGGCTGCCCAGCTCAGCGAGGTCCCGCGGGTCGGTCACGTCCAGCGGGGCGGTGACCAGCTTGTCCGGCCACTGCGCCCCGAGTTCCCTCAGGCCGTCGAGCCTGGAAGCTACCCGGTGCGTGGCGACCAGCGTGGTCACTTCGGGCCGCGCCAGCTGGGCGCGAGCGAGCGCCAGTCCGATACCACGGCTGGCGCCGATTACCAGGCGCGTTCCGCCGAGGGTCTGGTTCGATTTCATGGCCGCCTTTCGGATCAGGCGGCGCCGGCCAGCCACCAGTGCGGGGGCTGGCGTTTCGTCCAACGGGCGAAGGACGCTTTTTCGCCGTGATAGAAGGCCCGGTAGGCGGAAACCGCGTCACCGGGCACCTTGTATTCGTCCGGCATGGCCTGGGCGAACTCGGTCAGGCCTTTCGATGCATACCGGTGTTCGCCGATCTGGCCCAGAACAGCGATTGAGGCGTGGTCTTTCTGGCGGTCGTAGCGGTAACGGTATTCGCGGTTCAGTTCGATCGCCAATTCGGAGAGCCACTCGAAGTTGTCCCAGGACTGCTCGACCCACAGCACGCAGGGATGTTTCATGTGCGTGGAGCGGTACGGCGTGTCGAAGCCTTTCTTGTTGAGCGCGGTGCACAGCATCTGCACGCTCTCGAGGATCATCTTGGAAACGTGCCGGTCGCAATGGGCCTGGGCGCAACGCCGGATGTCGTGGTCGAGCACAAAGATGTTCATCTCATCGTCCGCCTCGCAGGGCCGGCGCGGGCCGGCCCTGCTGCGTTCGGGTTGAAACCGGGCTGGTTTACGGAGCCAGCGCCTGCTCGATCGAAGCCACGACGTCTTTGTCGTAAGGTTTGGTGCGTGGGCTGAATTCTCGGATCAATTCACCGTCCCGGCCGATCAGGTACTTGTGGAAATTCCAGGTCGGGTAGGTGCCGGATGCCTTGGCGAGCTTCTGATAGAACGGATTGGCGTCATCGCCCTTGACCGTGATCTTTTCAAACATCGGAAACTCGACACCGTAGGTCAGGCGACAGAATTCCTCGATTTCTTCCTCGGTGCCCGGCTCCTGGCCGAGAAAATCGTTGGACGGAAATCCAAGCACGACCAGGCCCTGCTCACCGTATTCCTTGTACAGCTTCTCCAGGCCGTCGTACTGGGGCGTGTTGCCGCATTTCGAGGCCGTGTTCACTACCAGCAGTACCTTGCCGGAGTAGGTTTCACACAGGTTTACGGTTTCGTCCGCTGCGAGCTTGCGAAAATTCTCGTCCAGCAGGCTGCTGTCGCAGGCGAGCGCTGGCGCGGCCATGGACAGAAGAATGGCGGTCATAAGGTATTTCATCGTGTAGCGCTCCAATTTAGGTATAAAAAATGTATAAGTAAAAACTGCAAATTACCCGCGTTTAATTGTACATTAATTTAAAATATCTGTACAACCTGGTTCACTCCGGGGCGTGGTGATAGCGCCAGGTCAGGAAAAAATGGATCCAGACGCCCAGCAGGAAGTAGGTGAAGCCGGCAAACGGCGTCCACGGAATGGGCAGCAGCAGGGCTATCACCGCAGAGACCAGGCCAATCAAGGCCGATCCGGACCAGGACCAGGCGGTGGAACGTGCGAGGTAATGTTCCCGGTCGCTCAGCAGCAGCTGTTCGCGGCGGCCTGCCGCGTAGAAGTTCATCCAGGTGAATACCAGGCAGACGGCCGCGAAGCTGATTCCCAGGAAAACGAACATGCCGGCGAGCTGCTCATAGCTTTCCAGTTGAAACGTCTGCGGCAGGTAACCGGAGGTGAACCAGGCAACCATGCCTTCGATCATGATGCGCAAGGGGTAGATGTAAACGAGCACCGTGACCAGCAGCAATCCGCTGAGGAAAACGGTCATCCCGTCATCCAGCCCGAAGCGCTTGCTCCATACCGAGTGTTCGTACCACAGCCAGACCAGCTGGGCTGCGGCGATGGCGAATGCCGGGATACTCTTGATGGCCACGACCACCTCGTTCCAGTTCCGCGGAATCGCGTCGAAAGAGATCACCAGCAGCGTGACCGCGAAAGCGAAGGCGGCGTCGACGAATACCTCGATGCGCGTCATTTCGAGACCGCGCATGCGAAAATCATCCTTCACTGGGCAGCGATCGAT